>JACRAG010000567.1 GCA_016213455.1 Anaerolineae bacterium
GCATCCGGGTCCGAGCCGCGCACCGACTTGATAAAAGCCGAAATGGTGTCGTAGTGGGCGTCGCCGTCCTTGTCATATTGGATGGCACGCTTCTGGATGGACTCCTGAGCCACTTCCAGGTTGATGCGCTTCACGCCGTCAGCACCGGCAGGTGTGGATTCCACCGCCAGTTCCAGCGCATTGAGCAGGTTGCGCGCGTCACCGCCGCACATATCCACCATATGCCGGCGCGCATCCGCGTCCAAAGCAATCTGCTGGTCGCCGTAGCCGCGTTCCCGGTCGCTCAGCGCACGCTCAACCAGCGCCCCCAGGTTCTCCTCGGTGAGCGGCTGCAGTTGAAAAATCCGCGATCGCGAAACCAGCGCGCGGATCACCTCAAAATAGGGGTTTTCGGTCGTCGCGCCGATCAACGTCACCATTCCGGTCTCCACATGCGGCAGCAGCGCATCCTGCTGGGCTTTGTTCCAGCGGTGCACCTCATCCACAAACAAGATGGTGCGCTGCCGATACAACCTGCGGCGTTCCTGTGCATCGCCAATCACACGACGCAGTTCAGCCACACCCGCCAGCACCGCTGAAATGCTTTCAAAATGTGCGCGCGTATTCTGGGCGATCAACTGCGCGATGGTGGTTTTGCCTGTGCCGGGCGGCCCCCACAAGATAATGGACGAAAAGAGCCGGTCGGCCTCAATGGCACGCCTCAACAAACGCCCCGGGCCGATGATATGCTCCTGCCCCGCCACCTCGTCCAGGCTGCGCGGTCGCATGCGTGCAGCCAGGGGAGCCTCACGCTCCATATTTTCCTGCATTGCGTGATCAAATAAGTCCATGTTGGCAATTGTACTCCGGATGAAAGAGAAAATAAAACCAGCGTTTCAGGTTCGTTGAAACTTCAACGCAAATCTGGACACATGCCGTACAATAAATGGAATACAGACGATGCAGTAGTAAACAGTATATGGCGAATATCTAGCATCCCTTGGATGTGTTGATCACATTAGTAAATTGATTTTAATCTACAGAATGTGCTACACTTTCCATGTTCCATTCTTAAACAAGTTGCGGGGGATCCTTTGGGCGCATTGAAGAAATCCATTATGATCTGCGCTGTACTGCTTTCCATCACCGGCGCGGTATTGGGTATAGTTCGTTCGCCATCCAGTGTTCTGGCCTCGTTGCCCGCCGAAGGGTTGGCTACGCCCCGTACGCATATAACCCAGCTTGCGCCCACCCCCAAGCCCACCCAAGGACTTGAAGGGAAACAGGAAGCCGCGGCAGCCTCCGTGCAGCAGCAAGCCGCGGCGCCGGTCAGCGCCCGGTTGGACAGCCCCCCAAAGGCGGCTCAGCCCGGTCAGCCCTCCATCGATCCCGCTAACCAGTATATCTATAACTTCCTCGACTCGTACCAGCCGCAAGACATCGGCGGCGGCTGCGCAGCCGTGTGGGAAATGGTCCCCGATTACAGCCGCCTGCCCAACTGGCTCACCACCCCCAGCCAGCCCCAGCAGCTTTACTCTAAAATCTCACTCTATTTCCTCGCCGCTATGCTGATCCGCAACAACGCCGTGGACGCGACGGAATGCGCCAACAACGGCATTTCCGTTGAAAATCCCTGGGTAGCCAACAACTGCGGCCTCTCCAAAGCGTATGCGGCGGTGATCGAATGGCAAAATCGCTTCAACGGCGTTATTCTCGATATCGCCCAGCAGACCGGCGTGCCGGCGCAATTGATGAAGAACATCTTCAGCCGCGAAAGCCAGTTCTGGCCCGGCATCTTCACTGCGCTCGACGAAGCCGGTTTTGGTCAACTCACTGTGGGCGGCGCGGATGTGCTGTTGATGTGGAACACCAACTTCTATGACCAGTTCTGCCCGCAGGTGCTTGTCCCCGAAGCCTGCCGCAAAGGCTACACCAACCTGACCATCAATGAGCAGCAAATGCTGACCGGCGCGCTGGTGCGCATGGTCAATGCCACCTGCCCCACCTGTCCTGACGGTGTGGACCCGCGCCTGGCGGAATTCTCGGTGAGGGTTTTCGCCGAAAATCTGATCGCCAATTGCAATCAGGTCGGTCAGATCATTCAAAACGAAGCCAAGCGCCCGCCCAACCGCACCAGCACTTATGAAGACCTGTGGTTGTTCACCCTGGTGAATTACCACGCCGGCTCCGGCTGCTTTCAGGGCGCCGTGCGCGACACCCTGAAAGGCAATTACGACCTGAATTGGGAATTGGTGGCGTCCAACCTGCCGGATTACTGCGCCAGCGCCAAATTGTATGTAGAGGAGGTCATCTACATGCCTGAAATCGCACCCAACCCCACCCCACCTCCTGCCACGCCGACCCCCACACCGGCGCCGTAAAGACAAAACCCCAAAGGGCAGTCGATCGACCGCCCTTTTTTGCCGCCTTGAGCACAATCTGGCTGCGCCTGGCATGCGCCGGTGGTTGGTGGTGTGCCTGCTCTGACCCGACCGGGCCATCGAAGCCTGCCTGATCACCAGGGAAAACACATCTTGAATTTTGGTTCTCATATTTTGCCATGGATGTCATTCGTATGACATAAGGTGGACACGGCAGGCCAATTGTCATTGCGAGTCGCCTCCGCAGGAGGCGGCGAAGCAATCTCCGGCTCGGATGGTTGCCTGGCTGGAGATCGCCACGCTCGCCCTACCGGGCTTCGCTCGCGATGACATGCGGGGGTATTTTCGTTGCTTGCTTCTCCTTTAGAGTTGGGAAAATCCCAACAGCTTGGCATTAGATTCCGGATGCCGTTCGGCCCAACCCACAAGGGATTGGGCCTACCCGTCCATCACTCAACCGACCCGATCCATTTACTGTGAGCAGCAGTAGGCTTTACGGAAGCTGCGAAGCAATCTCACCCTGCATTTTCGCCAAAACGATCATGTTTTTGAGGAATAAACGAGAATGCTTCGTTGCAAAGCCTCCTTGTAGTAACACGTTGATCTTGGGTGTATCTTCCGAAAATGTCATTGCCAGACATAAGATACGTTTACCCTAGCCTGATCATCCCATCCGCTTGACTGGAAAATCATCTCGTGCTACAATTTGACCAGAAATACATATTTGGTCAAAAGGTTCAATCGACCATGCCCTTATCACCTACCCCGCGCGACCCGCACCGCAGGGAACGCATTCTCGAAGCGGCGGCCCGCCTGATCAGCCATTACGGTTATGGCAAAACCACCATCGACGATATCGCTCGTGAAGCCGGCGTGTCCAAGGGAGCCGTCTACCTGCACTGGGCCGGCAAAGTGGAACTCCTGGATGACCTGCTGGTCCATGAAATGCGCCGCACCCTGGCCGATTTCTGGTCCCGCGTTCAGGCCGATCCAATGGGCGGACAGATTGGGCCCATGTACCGCCATGCAGTGCTGGCCATGCAGGCCAATCTGCTGGTGTGCGCCCTGTACACCCAGGAGAGTCGAGTGCTGGGAGAGTATATGCAGCGGCGAGGCGCTGAGCGCTATACCCGGCGCTTCCTTTTCGGCCAGGATATGATTCGCCAGATGCAAGCCGCCGGGCTGATCCGGTCTGAACTGGA
>JACRAG010000564.1 GCA_016213455.1 Anaerolineae bacterium
CATGCCCGGGCCGGCGGGCGTCTTTTCGAAAAGGATCTCGCCCTGGTCGGGCAGCTCGAGAAAATTCAACAGGCGCAGCAGGGTGGACTTGCCCGCCCCGCTCGGCCCCACCAGCGCCAGGAACTCACCGCGCTGTACGTCCAGCCGGTCCAGTTGCAGCACCGCGCGCCCGGCATACTGCTTTTGAATCCCTTCCAGGGTGTAGATGGCGTCCATCAGCGGCCCTTGCCTTGCAGTTGGGCCGCCCCAACATTGATGATGCACGCCAGCAGGAGCAGGACCAGTCCCAGGCCAATCGCCAAGTCGAAGTTGCCGCGGCGCGCCTCCAGCATGATGGCGGTGGTGAGCACGCGGGTGGAGCCTTCGATGTTGCCGCCCACCATCATCACCGCGCCGACTTCGGAGATGATGCGGCCCAATCCGCCCACCAGCGCCACCACCACGCCCAGGCGCGCCTCGCGCAGCACCGCCAGGGTCACCTGCAGGCGGCCCGCCCCCAACGCGCGGATCTGCATGCGCAGGTCGGGGTCCACCTCAGCCACCGCCGACATGGTGTAACCGATCACCAGCGGCGCAGCAATGATCACCTGCGCCAGGATCATGGCTGGAACGGTGAACAGCTCCGGAATCCAGGAAAAGTCGAGGCTGCCGAGCATGCCGTTGCGGGAAAGCAGCAGGTACACCGCCAGCCCCACCACCACCGGCGGCAGCCCCATGCCGGTGTAGATCAACGCCTGCACCATGCGTTTGCCGGGGAATTTCACCAGCCCGAGCAGCGCGCCCAGGGGAATGCCGATCAGCGCGCTGATCAGCAGCGCCGCGCCACTCACCTGAAAGGTGACCGATATGATCTGCCACAGCAGCGGGTCGCCGCTGAGCAGCATCCGCATGCCTTCGATAAAACCTTCCACCACTTGTTGCACGCAAACACCTTTCGTATCAATCCCAAAATTTTTCCCCACCCCCTGCCCCGCCCCAGGGCGGGGAGAAAAAGGTTTTTGCCTCTTGTTTTTTCCAATCCCACGGGAAGGGGGATGGGCAAAGTTGGTTTTTTTCGGATCAGTTCATGTTGATCAGATCAAAACAAGGCCCCAAATAGGCCTTCTTTCATGAATATCTAGCGCATGTTGAACATTGGAAAAACCAGATTAATTATACTGTATATTTTTACCCGTACAACCATACGAAGCACGCCTCCTTTGTGTGGTACAATGTAAGTATCTACTCAATCATTGAATAGGTTGCTGTCATGCCGCGCACCGCCCAACCCCTCAGCCTCGAATATGTCCTGCTTGGCCTGCTCGACCACCGGCCCATGCACGGTTATGACCTGCACCGTGAACTGCAAACCCGCCCGCCTCTGGCGATGATCTGGCACGTCAAACAAGGGCTGTTGTACGCCCTGCTGGACAAACTGGAGAGCAACGGCTGCCTGGGCCATGAACTGCTGGCCCCCGAAAGCGGACCGCCGCGCAAACAATATCATCTGACCGGCTTTGGTCGCGCCGCGCTGAACGCCTGGCGCCTGTCCCCTGTCGCTGACCCGCGCGATATGCGCCAGGATTTCCTGGCGCGCCTGTACTTTGCCCGTTTGGCCGGCAGCGACGCCGCCCGCACCCTGCTCACCCGCCAGCGCAGCACCTGCGCGGGCTGGCTGGAGGAATTGCACGCCCGCCCTGGCCCGGGAGAAACACCCGCCGCCGGCGAGCAGGATGTGTTGACCTTTCGTCTTTCCCAGGCCCGGGCCATGCTGGCCTGGGTTGACACCCTGCTGGAGGAGTTCCAACCTTGAGCACAAAACCGAAACGCCGGAACCACGGAACCTGGCAGTGGAGCGCGCTGCCCATGTTTCTCTTCATTCTCATCCCGGTGCTGGCGCTTTTTCTGCGCGCGGACCCGGCTGCGCTGTGGGCGGGCCTGCAAAAAAGCGAAGTGCTGCAGGCGGTACGCCTGAGCCTGTTCTCCTCCACCGTCACCGTGCTGATCACGCTAGTCATCGGCACCCCGGCGGCCTATTACCTGGCCCACCGGCACTACCGTTTCAACCGCCTGCTGGACACGCTGATCGACCTGCCCACGGTGCTGCCCCCAGCCGTGGCGGGCGTGGCCCTGCTGATGGCTTTCGGGCGGCGCGGGTTGATCGGCGGCTGGCTGGGCGAACTGGGCATCAGCCTGCCCTTCACCACCGCGGCGGTGATCATCGCCCAGGTGTTCATCGCCGCCCCGCTCTACATCAAATCCGCGGCACTGGGCTTTGCCCAGGTGGACTGCGAGCTGCGCAAGGCTGCCGCCCTGGACGGTGCAGACCGCTGGCAGACTTTCATCTACGTCATCCTGCCCATGGCCTGGATGTCGCTGTTGAGCGGCAGCGTGCTCACTTGGGCGCGCGCGCTGGGCGAATTTGGCGCCACCATCATCTTCGCCGGCAATTTTCCCGGGCGCACCCAGACCATGCCGCTGGCGATTTATGTCGGTTTTGAACTGGACCTCAACACTGCCCTGGCGCTTTCCGTCGTGTTGATCGGTCTGTCTTTCTTCACCCTGGCGCTGGTCAAAGGCGTGCTGGCCCAGTGGACTCAGCCTTCTCCAGAGGAAATTTATGATTAAAAAGGGTTATTGGATCGTCGCGTTCCTGCTGTCCGTCGCATTGGTTGTGGGCGCCTGCGCGCCCGCCGCTCCACAGGCCACCCCGCAGCCCACCCAGCCGCCGGCGGTGACCCTGAACGTGTGGGCTGCCGCATCGCTGAATGCGCCCTTCACCGAACTGGCGCAAACCTTCGAGGCAGCCCACCCCGGCGTGACGGTCACGCTCAACTTTGGCGGCTCGCAGCAGCTCGCCCAGCAGATCAATGAGGGCGCGCCGGTGGACGTGTTCGCCAGCGCCAACCGCAAGCAGATGGACGTGGTTGTCGAAGGCGGGCGCATTGCAGCAGACAACCCGGTCAATTTCGTCACCAACCGCCTGGTGGTTGTGCTTCCCGCCGACAATCCGGCTGGTTTAAACAGCCTGAAAGACCTGGCTATGCCTGGTCTCAAGCTGGTGCTGGCAGCCGCAGAAGTGCCGGTGGGCGCTTACAGCCTGGCGTTTCTGGACAAAGCCGCCCAGGATGCCGCCTTCCCGCCCGGCTTCAAGGAAGCCGCGCTCGCCAACGTGGTCTCGTATGAGCAGAATGTGAAGAGTGTGCTGCAAAAGGTGGCGCTGGGCGAAGCCGACGCGGGCATCGTATATTCCAGCGACGTGAGCGGCGCCGACGCCGCCAGAGTCAGCCAGGTGGACATCCCGGATGCGTTGAACATCATCGCCAGCTACCCCATCGCCCCGCTGGCGGATTCGGCCCACCCGGAGCTGGCAAAGCAGTTCATCGCATGGGTCCTCTCGAGCGAGGGGCAGGCGGTGCTGGCCCGCTACGGCTTCGGCGCGCCGTAAAGACAAGGCGGTCGCGAGCACAGAACAGCCTTCACCCACCGCAAACATGCGCCCGGGTGATCCACCAGATGATTGCTTCGCCGCCTCCTGTGGAGGCGACTCGCGATGACATCCACTCCGCATGTCATCGCTTTCGGGCAGGTTGGGTGCAGGGCGGACAGGCCACGATGAAAGATACGGCAATAATCGCCCTGCACCCAAGCTTGACGCACGCCACCCCCTAACTGTCATCGCGAGACCGGCGAGGCTCCGCGAGCCGGGCGTGGCGATCTCGGCCGTGCAACCATCCGCGTCGGAGATTGCTTCGTCGCCGTCCCAAAGCCTCCGGCGACTCGCAATGACATCTCTGATATGTCATCGCGAAACCGGCAGGACGAACACGACAATCTCCCGCCAACCGCATCGGGTAGGTTGGGTGCAGGGCGGACAGGCCCAACCCATAAGGAATTGAGCCGAACCCCGCCCGGAACCCAACATCCAAACCCAGAGTGTTGGTATACGGGCGCGCCAACAGCACAATTGTCTGAGAATCGACGCGCCCTCCTCCCAACCTACGGGAAAAGGCAACCATGCGCCTCTGGTAGGGTGCGTTGCTTCAACGCACCATCTTTACACACAGGAAACAAGATGGTGCGTTGGCCCAAAGCGGCCAACACACCCTACGCAGAAGGTGTCCATGTCAGCGCGAGCGATGCCCGGCAGGGCGAGCGTGGCGATCTCCCACCAAGATTGCTACGCCGCCGTCGCAGCGGTGCAAGCCATGCAAAGGGACGGGCCGGATTGTGCTATAGTTAAACCAATCTATTGCATAGCGGAGGGACTGCCATGAAGGGCAACGAAAATGTGATCAAAACCTTAAACCTGCTGCTCGCTGACGAGTTGAGCGCGGTCAACCAGTACATCCTGCATTCTGAAATGTGCGCCAATTGGGGCTATGACCGCCTGCATGAAATCATCGAAAAGCGCGCCATCGACGAAATGAAACACGCCGAAAAACTCATCGCGCGCCTGCTCTTTCTCGAGGGCAAACCGATGGTCAGCAAGCTGAACGATCTGCACATCGGCGCAGATGTCCTGGAACAGCTCGACAACGACGCCACATCCGAATACGGCGCGGTCAAAGCCTACAACGAAGCCATCAAGCTGTGCAGCGAAAGCCTGGACTCCGGCACGCGTGAGCTGCTGGAGGATATCCTGGAGGATGAAGAAGCCCACATTGACTGGCTGGAAGCGCAGCTCGACCAGATCAAACAGATTGGGCTGCAGAACTACCTGGCGATGCAGCTAAAAGACTGAGCGTTACGTAAAAGTCAGGCCCCTCCCCGTCCAGCGGACCCTCCCGGTGCGTGTTCAACGCCGCGGGAAGATCCACCCGGAACGCGGAGGGGCTTCTTTATTTTGGGGGGGAATGCCGCTTAAACCTGGTCGATCTCCACGTTGGCGCCTTTCAAGAAATCCAACGCAATGGGATCCTGGCGGTAGGCGACCGAAAACACCAGGCGCACGATGCCGGCATTGACCAGCGCCTTGGCGCAGTTGATGCAGGGAAAATGCGTCACATAGCAGGTGCTGCCGCGTGTGGATACGCCGTGCAGCGCCGCCTGGATGATGGCATTGGTCTCCGCGTGAATGGTGCGCACGCAGTGCCCGTCCACCATCAGGTGACCCACCTCGTCGCAGTGCGGCTGTCCGGTCGGCGAGCCATTGAAACCGGTGGTGAGGATGCGTTTTTCCAGCACCAGCACGCAGCCGACCGAAGCGCGGTCGCAGGTGCTGCGTTCCGAAACCGCCGAAGCAATCTTTAAGAAGTAAGAATCCCAATCGGGGCGCATAAGGTACTCCTGATCAGCGATAAACTTGAATGCTGAAATTGTACACAAAATGACCCAAATGGGTCATAGCCTTAAGCGGGTAATTTTCCTATAATCGGTCCAATCCTGTTTCTCTCCGCTCGTTCTCACCAACGAGCCTGTGGATTGAGCATCCGGATCCATCCTTCTCTCCATAGCCCAGGACCCAAATATCTGGGCGCGGAACCCACGGTGCGGGCACCACCGTGGGTTCCGTTTTAAAGAGCCTACAGGCACATCCGGTGTTTCTTTCACCCACCCCTAAATCCCCGCCCTTAGGGCGGGGACTATTAAAGAGGGCTGGAAAAGCATCTGTCGATTTAGATGAGATTGCCCCGACTCGGCTCGTCCGAAACCCACGCACCCGGCCCGGATTGGGCTACAATTAAAGCGTATGTTCAAATCCATTCAGCGTAACACCGGCGAGGAAATCATCAGCCTGGCGCCCGAATGGCGCAGTCACCTGAACGACCTGCGCGCCCTGACCGCGCGTGATCTGCTGGTGTGCCAGGGCTGCGGGCAGCCGGTGCGCTTGAAAGCCGGGCCCAGCCGCCGCCCGCACTTTGCGCACAAGCACCTGGCGGGCTGCACCTACGGCAGCGAATCACCCGCCGTCTCCGAGGCGCGCGGCGCGCTCTACGAGCGCCTGTGCGAGCTGTTCCCCGGCGCGGTGAAACTGGAACAGCGCCTACCGGAAGGCGACCTGCCGCGCGCCGTGGACCTGGTGGTGGAGAGCGGCGGACAGCGCTTTGCCCTGTGGGTGGTGGACAACCGGGTGAAGATGGAAGCCCGCGAACGCATCCTGGGCGCATTTCAAAAGGCCGGACTGCCGGTCATCTGGGTGTTGACCGCCGAAATGCTGCACCCGGACGCGAAAAGCCCCACCTTTCTGCGCCTCTCTCCCTCCGACCGCGACTTCATGCGCACCACGCCCTACGATGAGATCGGGCG
>JACRAG010000573.1 GCA_016213455.1 Anaerolineae bacterium
ATTTGTTCCTGATCTATGCGATTGTGTATGGCATTGGCCGCTTCGGTTTGGAATTTTTGCGGCTTGACCCGGCGCCTCTGGGGACATTCAATGTGAACCAGATGATCATGCTGGGTGTGGCGATTGTTTGCGGTGGCATTCTGGTATTTCGTCACCGTAAATCTGCAAGCAATTTGTAAGACACACAAATCCCTCCCTTTAGTACACTAAAGGCAAGGGGAAAAGCTCAGGATGTGACAACGCTTTCACATCCTGCGCTTTTATTGATATAACCAAAGCAGATTGGAACACAGGACCTGAACAATGATCGTTGCTCAAGGGCTTACCAAGTATTTTGACACGTTTCTGGCGGTTGACCATGTTGATCTGCAGGTTCCACAGGGGGAGGTGCTGGTGCTGCTCGGAAAGAACGGCGCCGGCAAGACGACGACCGTGCGCATGTTGACATCCATTTTGCGCCCAAGCAATGGATGGGCTAAAGTTGCCGGCTACGATGTCGTCGAGCAGGCGGATCAGGTGCGCGCTTCGGTGGGCGTGTTGACAGAGCACCACGGCCTGTATGGTCGGATGACCTCTGAGGAATATCTGCAGTTCTTTGGCAGCCTCTATCGGCTTCCGCGGAGTGAGTCGGCGCGGCGCGCCAAACCGTTGCTGGAGTTGTTTGGCCTGGACGAAGCCCGCAAGAAGCGCCTGGGAGAATATTCCAAAGGCATGCGCCAAAAACTGGCGCTGGTGCGCGCCTTGATGCACGACCCACCTGTGCTGCTGCTGGATGAACCGACCTCCGCGATGGATCCGGAAAGTGCGCGAACGGTGCGCGATGCCATCGCCAGGCTGCGCGGTCAGGGTCGAACAATCCTTTTGTGCACGCATAACCTTGCGGAAGGTGAGGAATTGGCCGACCGGGTGGCGATCATTCAAGCCGGGCGAATATTGATTCATGGGGCAGTCGAGGATGTCAAGCGCAAGCTGCTTGGCCCGGTGATTTACGAGGCCCGCTTCGCGCAGGCAGTTACCCAGGCGCCGGCCGGCTTGCCCGCTGGGGTGTCTTTTATTGAAGCGCGCGGGGATGCGCTCATCTTTCAGGTTGAAAATCCCACAGAGCAAAATCCAGACCTGCTGCAGTCTTTGATGAGCCAGGGACTGCGGGTGATCGCATTCCAGGAGGTTTCGCGGAGCCTGGAGCAAGCCTTCCTTGAGGCTGTGCGTAACCATGGGGAGGTGCAGAATGCTTGACGCGCTCCGTCCATCCTGGGTCATCATTGAACGTGAAGTGCGCGATCAGTTCCGCGATTGGCGCATCATCTTTCCCATTATTGGCCTGACGGTGGTTTTCCCGTTCATCATGAACTGGACTGCCAAACAAATGTTGGATTTCACCTCGGAATACGGCGCTTCGGTTATTGCCGACCGGTTGGTACCGTTCCTGCTGATGGTGGTGGGTTTCTTCCCCATCTCCGTGTCGCTGGTGATTGCGCTGGAATCATTCGTGGGTGAGAAAGAACGCAGCAGCATTGAACCGCTGCTCAACACACCGCTCAAAGACTGGCAGCTTTATCTGGGCAAACTGGTCGCCTCCACCGTGCCGCCGCTGGTCTCCAGTTACCTGGGGATGACGGTTTACCTGTCCGGGCTGGCGATCCGCGGAATCGCCCTGCCGGATCCGGCGATCATGATCCAGGTGGTGCTGTTGACCACCGTGCAGGCAGTGATGATGGTGGCAGGTGCGGTGGTGGTTTCCACCCAGGCAACTTCGGTGCGGGCAGCCAATTTGCTGGCAAGTTTCATCATTATCCCGGTGGCTTGTCTGGTGCAGTGGGAAGCACTGGTGATGTTCTGGGGCAACCTGTCCACGTTGTGGTGGGTGCTGGTTGGCCTGGTGGTGCTGACTGCGCTTTTGGTTCGGGTTGGGCTGGCGCATTTTCAACGCGAAGAATTGCTCGGTCGAGAGATTGACGTGCTTAAGTTCCGCTGGGCGTGGAGCGTGTTCTGCCAGGCGTTCACCGGTGGAGCGCGTTCACTGCCGGAGTGGTACCGGCAGGTTATCTCATCCACATTGCGAAGGCTGGCGCTTCCAGCAGGGATTGCCGCGGCGCTGGCACTGGTTGGCTTTATGGTTGGAATGCAGCTTGTGGAGCGTTACCCGCTGATTTCGGAAGGTCTCGATCTGAGTCAGGCTGGCGGAAACCTCAATCAACTGCTGGAAATTTACCCGCTACTGGGGGCTGCATCCGCATTTGGGATCCTGTGGCAGAATCTGCGCGTGCTGCTGCTTGCTTTGGTGATGGGGATTTTCACCTTTGGTGTGCTGGGGGTGCTGCCGCTCTTTGCGACTATGGGTGTGGCTGGTTTTCTGTCGGCGGCGCTGGTTGGCAGCGGGTTGAGTATCTGGAGTATGGCAGCGCTGCTGCTGCCGCATGGGCTTCTGGAAATTCCGGCTGCCGTACTGGCAACGGCTGCTGTACTGGAGGCAGGCGCCATTCTGGCGACGCCGACCCCCGGTAAAACGATTGGCGAAGTATGGATCTCGACAGTGGCGGATTGGGCGAAGATTATGCTGGGATTGGTTTTACCCATGCTGGTGGTGGCATCTTTGATCGAGGTGTTTATCACACCACACATCGCTTTGATGCTTTTCGGTGGATGAAAGGTTATATGCAAAATGGATGCGGGTGCGAAAGCACCCGCATAATATAAATAGGATTACCAACCGGCAAGGAAATCAGCCCATTCCCGGTATTCATCAATATGCTTTCCAAAAATGTATTGGGCTGAGTTGGGCGGTTCGACAGGATTACGCAGTAATTTCATCCCGGCGTCTTCAACCGTTCGTCCGCCTTTCCGATGATTGCAGGATGGGCAAGCCGTGACAACATTCGTCCAAATGTGCTTGCCGCCCATGTGCCGGGGAATGACGTGGTCGATGGTCATGTCGAGCGCATGTTTTCCGCAATACTGGCACATGTGGTTGTCTCGCCGGAAAACCTCGCGCCGGGTGAGCTTAAGCCGGGGGCGCGGGCGGGTGATCATCTTGGACAGTCGGATGACGGATGGAATTGGCAGGCTGCGCGAAACCGTCCTGATTTCTCCGCGACCGTTCACCACCAACGAGGCCTTGTCAGTCAACAACAGGCCCAAAGCCCGGTGAAGATCGCAGATATGGATGGGTTCAAAATTGGCATTGAGAACCAACACCGGTACCTGCATGTAAAGATTATAGCACGCGGGTTTAATCTGAATATGTGAAATCAGGGCTTGTAAAAGGCCTGGGATTGAAGAGGGAAGCAATATGCGCATCGTGATACTGGGTGGCACAGGATTGATTGGAAAAGCCTTCACGAATGAGATGATTCGCGCTCATCACGAGTTGGTGATTGTGACCCGCTCACCAGAATCCATGCGCAGCCAAACCGGCGTGGCGTATGCGCGATGGAACGGTCGCAACGCAGAAGGTTGGGCAGAGCATGTCGATGGAGCAGATGCGATTGTGAATCTGGCTGGTGAGAACATCGGCGGCAGGCGTTGGACAGCGCAGCAAAAAAAACGCATCCTCGAAAGCCGGTTGAGTGCAGGCGCAGCCGTTGTGGCGGCGGTCAAGCAAGCGGTTCAGAAGCCGCGAATCGTTTTCCAGGTCTCCGGCGTGGGCTATTACGGCATTCTCAACCCGGCGCCGTGTGATGAGCAGGCAGCGCCGGGAGATGATTTTTTGGCGCGGGTATCTCAGGCCTGGGAAGAATCCACCCGGGAGGTGGAAAGCATGGGGGTGCGGCGCGTCATCGGCAGAACCGGTGCAGTGCTTTCTTTGGAGGGTGGTGCGCTGCCGCGCATGTTGCTGCCGTTCCGCTTGTTAACCGGTGGGCCGCTTGGTTCAGGAAAACAATGGTTATCCTGGATTCACATCAAGGACCAAGTGCGAGCGATGCGTTTTCTGTTGGAGAGCGAAACGGCTTCGGGTGTCTATAACCTTACCTCCCCAGAACCGGTGACGAATGCCGTGTTTGGTCGCTGCATTGGCAAAGTGTTGCGCAGGCCCTACTGGATTCCAGCGCCGGGTTTTGCCCTTCGGTTGGTTCTGGGGGAAATGAGTACGCTGGTACTGGATGGACAGCAGGTCATTCCGCAGCGATTATTGGATGAA
>JACRAG010000574.1 GCA_016213455.1 Anaerolineae bacterium
CACCTCCTGACCTCCAATTTCCCCCCTTCCCCGGAAGGGGGGCCCGGGGGGATGGGTCTTTTCTCCCAAATGATATGCACCCTGCCAGGATTGCACGGATGGACCAAGCGCGCTTGACCGGGGAAATGAGGGCTGCCGCGGGGATGATCTGTCTGGCTAATCCGGCGGTTTGATTTCGTTGCGAACCGGGGCGGATGGGGTAAAATTAATCCTGTCAGCACAGTTTGCTCAACGCCCCATCGCCGAAACCCCAAGCGGTTCTCATGCCCCGGGCTGTGTGATCCCCGCAGGGTTGCCATCGTTATGCTGATCCTGTCATTCCGGATCAATTTATGTGAAATAGACAGGCACCCATCGACTTGTGTTTTCCTGAAAAGCTTTGTGGTTGATATCCGGATCGGCTTTGGAAACTCTCTGCATGGTAAAAGGAACGAGAACAATGAACCAGCCAACCTCCCCGATTTACGTCGGTGATACCCCCCAAAAACGAGCTTTGAAAACCGTTCAGGGAGCGTATGTCACCCTGCTGGGCGAGCGCTTTTATAAAATTGGAAATTATGATGCCATGGATCCATTCTTCATGAGCATTGTCAGCAGTTCCGATCACTGGCTGTTTCTGTCCTCAACCGGCGGACTTTCTGCCGGTCGAGTGAGCGCGGAACGGGCGCTTTTTCCTTATTACACGGATGACAAACTGACCGAAAACAGTGAAAACACGGGGAACAAGGCCATCTTCCGGGTCACCCGCGGACAGCGGACGAGCCTGTGGGAGCCATTTTCTGAACGGCAGGCAGGCCTGTATCCGGTCGAACGCAATATTTACAAGAATGTGACCGGCTCGGTGGTTGTTTTCGAGGAGCACAATCTCAGCCTGGGAATCGCTTACCGGTATGCCTGGCGGACCAGCGATGCCTTTGGCTTTATCAAAACCAGCTGGCTGCATAACACCGCCGCGACACCTTGCACGGTTGAATTTGTGGACGGGTTGCAGAATATTTTGCCCGCGAATGTATCCTCGCAGACTCAAAACACGTTCAGCTGCCTGCTGGATGCCTACAAACGCAGTGAGATCGATGCAGAAACCGGCCTGGCGATTTTTGCGCTCAATTCCACCCTGACCGATCTGGCTGAACCCAGCGAGTCGCTCCTGGCGACGACGGTCGTTCAACTGGGCCTGGAGCCGGCGGGCCACCTGCTCTCCTCGCAACAGCTCGAGCGGTTCCGTGCGGGCCTGGCGCTGGAAGGAGAAACCGAGGTGCTCGGGCAGCGCTGCGCCTATTTTGTGCATGCCACAATCGACCTGGCTTCCGGCGCAGAACAAACCTGGCATCTTCTCGCGGATGTGAATCAGGACAGTGCCGCGATTGTGCGCCTGTTGAACAAACTCCGGGGCAGCCGTCCCGGTTTGATGCAAGCGCTCGAAGAGGATATTGCCGCGAACAACGAATACCTGGAGCGGGTGGTTGCCGGCTCAGATGGCAACCAGGTCACCCATCGTCCGCTGCATTGTGCCCATCATTTCGCCAATGTGTTGTTCAATGGCATGCGGGGCGGGGTTTTTGCCGATCAATACACCGTCCAAAAAGCCGATTTCATCGAGTTTCTTTCCATCCGCAATCGATCCGTTTTGGAGCAGCACCGGGATTTCTTCACAGCCATTCCATCCGAAATCAACATTTCAACCCTGCTGGCCCTGGCAGAGGAAAGCGGCGTCCCGGAACTCATCCGCCTGTGCTATTCCTACCTGCCGCTCTCTTTCAGCCGGCGGCATGGCGATCCCAGCCGTCCGTGGAACCGGTTCTCCATTCACATCAAGAAAGCGGACGGCACCCAGCAGATCAATTACGAGGGGAACTGGCGGGACATTTTCCAAAACTGGGAAGCGCTGGCTTATTCCTATCCGGAATACATTGAGAGCATGATCTGCACCTTTGTCAATGCGACAACGGTGGACGGTTACAACCCGTATCGCATCACCCGGCAGGGAATCGATTGGGAAGTGCCCGAGCCGAACAACCCCTGGGCGAACATCGGCTATTGGAGCGATCATCAAATCATTTACCTGCAAAAGTTGATGGAGATCAGCGACCGGATGCACCCGGGCAAGCTGCAAACCTTCCTCAACCAGCCGCTGTTCAGTTACGCCAATGTGCCTTACCGGCTCAAACCCTATGCCGATTTGCAGCGCGATCCATACAACACCATCGATTTTGATTGGGATCTGGAAGGCAAAATCGAGGCGCAGGTGAAGGAAATGGGCGGCGATGGCAAACTGGTGCTGGACCGCAATCAGCGTGTCCTGCAGGTGTCGCTGGCCGAAAAGATGTTGACCCTTCTGCTGGCCAAACTGGCCAACTTCGTCCCGGAAGGCGGCATCTGGATGAACACGCAGCGGCCGGAGTGGAATGACGCCAACAATGCGCTGGTTGGCAAGGGGTTGTCGGTGGTCACGCTGTGTTATTTGCGGCGCATGATCGCGTTCTATCAGGATCTGTTGGAGAAGGCGACTGCCGGCACGCTGTCTGTGAGCGTGGAGGTTCAACGCTTCTTCTCGCAGGTGGCCGAAATTCTAACCCGCTTCCAGGGCGTGTTGAAAGGGTCGTTCGATGACGGACAGCGGCGCGCGATGATGGATGCGTTGGGGCAGGCCGGCAGCGATTATCGCTGGGATTTCTACTCCCGGGGGCTTTCGGGTGATTTGGCCCAACTGCCCGTGACGGACCTGGCGGCATTCCTCAACCTGGCGCAGCAATATGTCGAACATTCCCTGCGCGCCAACAAACGCAGCGATGGCCTGTATCACGCTTACAATATCCTGCATTTCAAGGATAACCTCGCTTCAGTGGGTTACCTTTATGAAATGCTGGAAGGCCAGGTTGCCATCCTCTCGTCGGGGATGTTGACGGGCGAAGAGTCGCTGGCGCTTCTGGAAAACATGCGGCACAGCCAGCTCTACCGGGCCGACCAGCATACCTATATTCTCTATCCGGACCGCAAAATCCTGCCGTTCCTTGAGAAGAACCGCATCACACCTGCCCAGGTCAGCGATCTGGCGCTGGTGGCAGAACTGGTCAAGGCGCAGGATCGAACCCTGATCGTCCGGGATGAGGATGGCGATTATCATTTCTCCGGTCATATCCGCAACATGAAAGATGTGAACCGCTCCCTGGACGCGCTCAGACGGCAGGCGCCCTTTGCCGACCTGGTAAAGGCGGAAGGTTCCCAGATCGAAGCGCTGTTTGAAGCTGTGTTCCGCCACAATGAATTTACCGGACGGTCCGGGACCTTCTTCGCCTATGAAGGGCTGGGCAGCATTTACTGGCACATGGTGTCCAAACTGCTGCTGGCGGTGCAGGAAACCATTCTGCGCACGCGGCATGAATCCACGTTCGGGGCCTTGCTCGAAAAATATGCCGACATTCGCAAGGGGCAGTGCTTTAACAAGCCCCCGGATGTGTATGGGGCTTTCCCAACCGATCCCTATTCGCATACGCCCAAAGGCAAAGGGGCCAAACAGCCGGGCATGACCGGCATGGTCAAAGAGGAGATCCTGGCGCGGCTGGCTGAACTGGGATTATCCATCGAAAATGGTGACCTGGTGTTTGATTTCCTGCTGCTGGACAGGCAGGAGCTGCTTGCAGAGCCTGCGGTGTATTCCTATTGGGATGTGGACGGCGCGCCGCAGCAATTGGCGCTGACCGCAGGCTCCCTGGCGTATTCCATCTGCCAGGTGCCGGTCATCCTGCAGGCGTCCAATGAGCGCTGCATCACCCTGCACCGGACGGATGGCAGTACGCAGCGGATCGAAGGTCACCAGCTCGATTCGCTCAACAGCCGGCACATCTTCCAGCGGGACGGGGTGATCCATCACCTGGTCGTCTCGGTTTAGCCGTTCCGGCAGCCCGGCCCGAAGCGGCGATATTGCCCGGCGCCCTGGGTTTGGGTTGTGCTGGCGGAGAGGGTAGGAAAGCCCAGCCCGTTTTGATAGATTGATCGGGTGAGTTTGAGTGACTTGAACGTTCTTGATCTGCCGTGATCGCACGCCATGCCGCTGAGACATGGGTACGCATCACGGCAGTTCCTGTATCCACTTTGGAAGCTGCCTGACAGGAGTTGGTTGCATGACCTCCATTCACGTTCGCGCTTTTTCGATTTCAGACCGCGACTTCCTCCTCTCACTGGTTTCGCGGTTTACCGGGTTTGATCTTCCCGCATGGCGGACGCGCGCCGAGATTGACGAGGCCAACCGGAAGGCGCTGCTCAACGCAATGGACCAGCCGGAAACGGATGCGCTCATCCTGATTGCCGAAGATGAACACGGGGAGCCGGCTGGATTTCTTCACCTACAAACGCAGACCGATTATTTCAACGGCGAAAAGCACGGCTACATCTCCGATGTGGTGGTGGCGCCGGCTTTTGAAGGCCAGGGCGTGGGCCGCCTGTTGCTGAATGCGGCGGAGGATTGGGCGCGCGGGCAGGGTTTTCGACTGCTGACCCTGTATGTGTTCGCCGGCAACGCGCATGCCCGCCGGGTCTATGAGAGAGCCGGCTTCGATCAGGAAGTGATCAAGTACGTCAAGCCATTGAATTGACGCGCCGGCTAGGCAGAGCCAGTCGCCTGGATGGGAAGTTTTTCCCTCGCGCCGCACCGCGGGGTACCTATAATGAAGCCATCACCGGATCGAGGCGTGAAAGGCAGGGTATGGCGCGGATAATCTCCAGAATTGCTACGGGGTTTGTCATCCTGGCGATCTTTTTGACCAACGCCGCCGGTTTTGAGCCGGCCCAGGCTGCCGGTGAATTGGCAATTTACGCCGACGGGCTGGCCTCGGGTTGGGCGGACTGGTCGTGGAACACAGCGGTCAACCTCTCCAGCACGGCGACGGTCAAAAGCGGGACGCATTCCCTGTCGGCGCAGATCACGGCAGCCTGGGGGGCGCTTTACCTGCACGCCAACCCGGCAATCAACCTGACCGGCTATGACCGGCTGCGGTTTTGGGTGCACGGCGGCAGCGCCGGTGGACAGCAGCTCCGCGTGGTGGCCAACGGCAGCGGCGACGGTTATCCCCTGACGCTGACTGCCAACCAGTGGACGCAGGTGACCCTCTCACTGGCGGATTTGGGCAGCCCGGCTACATTGAGCGACCTGTACTGGCAGGACGCCACGGGCGCCGTCAAGCCGGTATTCTACCTGGATCAGATCGAACTGCTGCCTTCGAGCGGGGTTGTCACGCCCACGCCGCCGCCCGGCAGCGGCCCGGCGCTGACGGTCAACACCGCCGCGGGTCACAAGCCGATCAGCCCGGACATTTATGGCATGAATTACGCCAGCGAAGCGCTGGCGAACGAGTTGGATTTGCCCGTGCGGCGCTGGGGCGGAAATTCGACCTCGCGCTACAACTGGCAGGTGGATGGAACTAACGCCGGTTTTGACTGGTACTTTGAGAACGTCCCCGCCGACAACCCCGATACCTCGCAACTGCCCGACAATTCCTCTGCCGACCGTTTCATCCAACAGGACCAGCGCACCGGTACACAGACGCTGATGACGGTGCCGATGATCGGTTTTGTGGCCAAAAGCCGCAAGGAAAACCATCCTTACGACTGTGGTTTCAAGGTCAGCAAGTACGGCGCGCAGCAGGACACGGACTGGCAGTGGGACCCGGACTGTGGCAACGGCGTGACCGGCGGAGGCCAGGACATCACCGGAAACGATCCACTGGACACCAGCGTGGCGGTCGGGCCGGCCTTTGTGACCAGCTGGATCAACCATCTCAAATCGCGTTTCGGCACAGCCGACAGCGGCGGGGTGCGCTACTACAACCTGGACAACGAGCCGATGCTGTGGAATTCGACGCACCGCGACGTGCACCCCAACCCGGTCACCTATGACGAGCTGCGCGACCGTACCTACGCGTATGCCGCGGCGGTCAAAGCAGCCGACCCGGCGGCACTCACCCTGGGTCCGGTGTTATGGGGCTGGTGTGCCTATTTCTACTCGGCGGCTGACGGCTGCGCCGCGGGCGCGGACCGCGCGGCGCACGGCAATGTGGATTTCGTGCCCTGGTACCTGGCGCAGATGAAAGCCTACGAGACGGCTCACGGCGTGCGCATTCTGGACTACCTGGATTTGCACATCTACCCGCAGGGCGAGAGCGTGGCGCTCAAGCCGGCGGGCAGCGCAGCCACGCAGGCGCTGCGCTTGCGTTCCACGCGCGCCCTGTGGGACCCGACGTATGTGGACGAGAGCTGGATTGGACAACCGGTGAAGTTGATTGGGCGCATGAAGGATTGGGTGAACAGCCAGTATCCCGGCACCAAACTGGCGATCACCGAATACAACTGGGGCGCGCCGGAGCACATCAACGGGGCGCTGGCGCAGGCGGATGTGCTGGGCATCTTCGGTCGAGAAGGGCTGGACCTGGCGACGTTGTGGGCGCCGCCCGCGGCAAACCAGCCGCTGGCGTATGCGTTTCGCATGTACCGCAACGTGGATGGGGCGGGCGGCAGGTTTGGCAGCACCAGCGTTTCGGCGGTCAGCGGTGACCAGGGGCAGCTGGCAGTGTATGCCGCGCTGCGCCCGGACCAGACGCTGACGGTCATGGTGATCAACAAAACCGGCGGTGCGCTGACCAGCGCGTTAAGCCTGAGTGGATTTTCGCCGGCTTTCTCAGCCCAGGTGTACCGCTACAGCGCGGCGAACCTGAACGCCATCGTCGAGCAGCCTGCGCAGTCCGTTTCACCGACCGGGTTCACCGCCACCTACCCGGCCAATTCGGTCACCCTGCTGGTCATCCCAACCGGGATTCCGCTGGACAAACACATCTATATTCCGGCTGTGCGGCGCTGATTCAGCCGGCGATGAAAACCAGCCCTGACCGGAAGGCCAGGGCTGGGGTTTTATTTTCGCGTGCCAACCGTCCGGCGGACGGCATGGATGATCTTTACGGCAATGAAACTGGGGCGGAGCGACACAAGGAAAGGTTGAAGCCGGCCTATTTGGGGCGAGGTGTGGGTGTTCTGAATCAACTGGCAACGCAGGTATGGTGTGAGGCCCAATCAGCGAGTGCACTCGATAATACAGCCGGTTCCTTCCTGGAATGAATTCCTATGA
>JACRAG010000565.1 GCA_016213455.1 Anaerolineae bacterium
TCGAAGCCAAATTCTTTCCACACATCGGTGAAGATCACCACCCAGGGAAACACCGCAGGTTGCCCCAGAAATTGAATGGGGCCTACCCCAAACAATCCCAGGAAATCATTCATCATTCCATCCCGCGCCAGAATGGTGCGGAAAATACCTGCCAGGATGACCCCGGAAAGAAAGTGGGGCAGGTAAACGAGGGTTTGAATGGCACGCTTGATGCGAAAAAAACGGACTTCATTTAATAACAGCGCGAAGACTATCGCGACCAACAGGAACAAAATAATTTTTACGATCGCGATGAAAAGGGTGTTGCCAAACACCTCACGCGCATCTTGAATTCGAAACAGAAAGAGAAAATTTTCCAATCCCACCCAAGGCGACTGCTGCACGCCCAAAGCGGGATTAAATTTCTGGAAAGCGATGACCGAATAAAACAGGGGTACAAATGTAAATGCCACGAGCAGGAGGACGCCGGGCAGAATCATCAAATAGTAGGCAAGTTGTTCAGATCTCGATTTTCGCATGGTTTTCCCTTCTTGATTTTTGGCTGGCCATGCGGCCAAGTACATCATTCCTGCCAGGATCAATCATCCAATTTTCCATCAGTTAACCAACATTTTCGCATAAAAGACCAGAGACCAGGGCAAAAAAATGGCGCAATCTCCCGGTCTCTGATCCAATTTCAGCTTTGCGGATGGCACCCATCCTCGGTGTGGCCGGGGGCCGCCTCAGGGTTGGCGGCGCCCCGGCCCTTGTTATGAAATCAGAGCGAATTACTGGTTCATCTTTTCGAGGAGCGCCGTACCGCCGCTTTCATTCCACTGCTGCACAAACGTGTCGAAATAATCGACCGGTTGCGCGCCAGTGATGATTTGCAGGAAGGCTTCCTCTTCCATCTTCTTCAAAGACGGCCAGTTCGGATCAGTCGGGAAGATGCGGCCTGCTGCCGGATCAGTGCGGACTTCGTTATACCCGCCAGCCAGCCTCATTGCAGCATCCAGGCGCGCCATGCGGGTGGCCCAGTTGGCCGAGTCGCTGCGCGGAGCAGCCATGTCCTTTTGAATCTGCTCAAATTCCAGCTTCATCGCTGAGCTAAAAGTGGCAGGATCCAGTGAACCATCCACCGCCTGCTGGTATTCGCGTCCCATACGCTCCACAACGTACGGTTGCTCGATCAGGAACGGGATGGGGAAAAGCAGACCCCAGATTTCATTGAAATTGGCATAGTACTGCGGGGCATCGTTCAAACCGTAGCTCAAGTCATTCTGGATATTCAAGATCTTCAGAACCACTTCCGGATTGGCATAGCCCTTCTTCACCACCACATAGCTGTAGGTGTAATCGCCCATCGAGAAGGTGTACTCGCCATTCTTGTCTTTGAGCATGAAGGGCTGCCAGTTGGCATTGGGGTCATTTTTGACCGAGTCATTCAACGGCCACCACGGAATCCACCACGGGCCAATCATAATGCCGCCCAGACCGCTTACGACGATCTCGTTGGATTTATCGGTGTTCTTGGTAGCAAATTCAGGGTCAATCAAGCCATCCTGGTACATCTTTGCCAGGCGGGCCAGGGCTTCCTTGGCTTCCGGCTGTACAGATCCGTAAACCACCTTGCCTTCCGTGTTGCGGTAGAACAGGGTCGGGAAAGCGCCATAAGCGTTGAAGATGGCATCAAAGCCATGCAGGTTGCTTGGCACCAACACCGGGTTCATCGTGCCGGTCAGGCCGTAAGTATCGGCTACGCCGTTGCCATCCGGGTCATTTTCCATGAAGGCTTTGGCCAGCGCTTCCAGATCATCCACGGTCTCGGGGCCTTTCAGGCCAAGTTTGTCCAACCAGTCCTGGCGCACCCAGACCATCAACGGCGCATCCGCCTGCGGCTGCACATTCGGGACACCCATGATCTTGCCATCAATGGTAGCCGCATCCAGTGCGACACCCTTGGTCTGGTTGTAATTCTCCAGAATATCGGCGTTGGCGTATTTCTCAATGTAAGGGGTCAGATCTTCAATCGCGCCGGCTTCAGTGAGCTGTTGAAGCTGAGTCGCAGAAACGATCATCGCATCCGGAATATCGCCCGACGAAATGGTCAGGTTCAATTTGTCGCTGTAGCTGTCGCTCGGAACAACCCAGGCAAACTGCACATCAATGTTAAGCGTGTCTTCGATGTACTTGAGGGCGCGGTTATCTTCCAGCGATTCGCCTTCCGGCAGCAAGGAAGCGTTTTCCTGCCCACCCTTCACCAATGTCAGGGTGATTTTTTCAGGGTAAGCCGAATATGGATCGGTCTTGCGCCAGGCCGGCAGATCCTCAGCCGGCGCGGTGGTCGCGGTGGGTTCTTCCACCGCCGCAGGCGCGCTGGTCGCAGTCGGTTCTTCAGCGGCGGCTGGCTCGCTGGTGGCGGTCGGCTGGGCCGGGGCACAGGCCGACAGGATGAGCGCAATCAGCGTCATCACAATCATCCCTTTCAACAACCATCTCTTCGTCATACTATCCTCCAAAGAAAATCTTGCTGATCGTTTTCCAAAACAACGTCTCGCCCGCTGTGTCTTACAGACCAGGCCAGGCAAGGTTGGATAAAGAGTGAGCCTTTAGCCGGTTATACAATCACCTCCTTCGATATAGACGTTCTTCATCCTGCGCCATTCAAGCGCTTTACCAGATTTAAACATCATAAAACAGATAAGCCGGGGTAAACTGCTCATTCCCCATATCTCCTGCCTGTGGACCGGCTGCAGCGAGTGAGGCAAAACCATCCGGCAGCCGGGCAGCGGCTTCTTGCGCGCCGGCGCCAAAAATGACAGCTGCCCTGCGCCCGCTGGCCGGGTCAACGCCAACCAGACCGGTCACTCCTGCGTGGGTTTGCGCCTGCTCACCAATAAAGGTGATATCGCCCGCAAATACCTCACGGGTATGCTTGAAATGCTGCAGGTAATCCCGCAAACTATCCCGACCCGCCTGTCCGAACTGGTGTGCGCGGTCATTCAAGATAAAATTTCCGCCAAACAGGCTCAGATAAGCTGAAGCAGGCAGGGCGCCGTTCCAATCCACAGGACGGTTGGGTTCGAGAAATTTATGGGCAAACCCGGTATTGATCTGGTTCGCCGGCAGAAAGTGAGCCGCACCGTAGATGTGATAACGCACGATGGATTCCGACTGACTGTGATCGCTCAACCAGTTGGTGTGCGAGCGGCGGATCATCTCCAGATCGATGCGCCTTCCACCACTGGCGCAGTTCTCCGTCAACATCTCCGGAAAAGATTCCAGCAGTTGGTCCCACAACCGGTAAACGTTCTCAATGTAGCGGATTTCAGTCACCCCGCGCCGATCCGGTAGATCATTGTGCGCCCAGATGGGAGCCGGGTCAGCGTTCATGTCAAATTTCAAATACTGCCCGCCCAACTGTTTGAGGGTGTTCGCAATCGATTGAAATGCCCACTCACGCCCGGCATCCAGGTCCAGGCGCAGCAGGTGGCAACCGTTATTATCCAACAGGCCGGTGAAGAACAACTCCGGGTGTTCGCGCAGCGCCATGGATTTGGCGTGGGCATGTTCCACATCGAACCAGATGCCCATCTTGCGCCCGTGCTGTTCAGCCAGCTTTCGCACCGGTTCGAAACCGTGCGGAAATTTCTTCGGGTCCGGACGGCCCCAGTTGCCGATATGCTCCGGCACCGACTCCCAGCGCGCATCATCCCCGCCGCCCGTCCAGCCGCCGTCGATCACCAGGTAATCGATGCCCACTTCTTCTGCCGCAGGAATCTCGCGTAGAAAGTCACCGGCATTAAAATTTCCGCGGTCACCGTAGTAATTGTTGAAGCAGGTCATCAACGGCACCGGTCTGCCCTGATGCCGGGGTTGAACCTGGTCGCGCAAGTGGTTGCGCAGCGCGCGGAAGCCGTCGCTTGCCGCACCCTGATACACGCCCATCAACACCGATGGCTGACGAAACGTCTCGCCAGGCATAAGCGTCAGGTTGAGATGGGTCATCCCGGCATGGATGCTCACAACCTCCACATGGCGCTCCATGCGCAAATCCCAGTCGCCGGACCAACCCAATCCCAGGAACCACCCGCCTGTACCCAAAGCATTTTCCAGCACAAAGAACGGCAAATCCTGGTTCGATGACCGTCCACGCGCCGAACGGGCCACCCAGGGACCGGGCAGTCCTTCGGTCAGGATGGATTTTTCCCACAACGAGAAGGTAAACGGGGGATAGCAGGCATCATCCAGCCCGCCGCGGCAGCCATGCAGGATGGGCGCAAACCTGCCCTGGCAAGGCAGATGCAGGGATAAGGGACGAAAAGCGCTGATCGGCGGGGTTGGCTCGATCCCCTCATTGGACAGACTCCACTGCCATTCCACCGCATCGCCAGTCACCGTTCGCACACCCGTTGCCACAATTCCATAGGGATAAGCCACCGTTAAACGAACGCCCTCCTGTCGATATCCGACAGGCTGCTCAATCGTGCCGTTGACTGAAAGTACGATTTCCGGCTGGTTGGCCAGCTCTGCTAATGTCAGTTCCATCCAATGGGTCCTTCACCGTCAGCGTCAAAATGTCGAATTCAAGCCCAAATCATCGTTTTTTGTCCAAAGGCTTGCGACAAATGACAATCTATGAGTAGTATAAGGACTGGGAAGAAAAATGTCAATCAAAATCGGCCCCACTTCGCCGGATTTTATACAACCTCTTCCCTGAGGTCAATCCATTAATACAACAGGACTCCGGCGAAACCGGAGTCCTTGACGAAGGAACGATGGTTCTGCGCTGTGGTCAAGCCAACCACACCTCAATCGTATGCTGACCGGTCAGGCTGGCACGAAGGGCCGGCTCAACTTGCTCCCCATCCAGCTGGAACGCGGTGATCCGGCTTCCCTGCCCCAGAACGGTGATTTCCAGGCTGGACCCGCGGTAAGACAGCCCGGAAAGATGCACGCGCTGCAGGCCCGCTGGCAGGTGCGGGGCAAAGGTCAACCCCGCGGTGGAAAAACGCAGCCCCAACAGGCCGGTCAACACCATGCGCAGGTAGGCGCTGGCAGACCAGGTCTGGCGCATGCAGGAGGCCCACTGCAAGCCATCCGGACCGCTGCCGTTTTCCTGCAGCCCACCGTACACCTCGCCAGTCTCGGGGTGGACGATTTCTGCGCACTGCCCATGCCGGTTGAGCGTATCGGTGAACTTTTTATATTCGCGCTCAAACAAGTCGGGGCGATGATGCAGTAAAGCCGCCTCCCCCCAAAAAGCAGAGATAAAAGGCCATACTGTGCCGCTGTGCCGGCCAAAACCACCCTGAGCGGTATAACGTGCGTAAGAAGGCCACACGCACGGAATGCCGTGGGGTGTAATCACCTGCCTGTCCAGTACCAGGCGGGCCTGATCCGCGTCAGCCAGGCCAAACAACAGGGCGAAGGCGTGCCCCAACCCTTCCTGGTGATCCGAACCGCCCTGTGCATCCAGGATATAGTTAAAGGTACCCTTTTCATGGTTCCAAAAGCGCTGCCGGATCCGTTCTGCCAGCGCTTCACCTTGCGCCTCGACCTCGGCATCCTCCGGCAAACCCAACTCACGGCGCATCTGCCCCGCTACTCGATAGGCCTGGGCGTAGACACAGTTGGTCGAAAGCGCGTGCATGGGAATGCCATAGCCGGCAGGCGCACGTTTGCCGGGGTTGGCTCGCACCCAATCCAAAATGGAGCTGGTCCCACCCGGCGAATAGCGGTCAGGGTAGGCTGCCACGCCGTCGCCATAAACTGCCGGCCCGCGGAAAAGTCCGGTCTCCGGGTCTCGCTCCTCGGCCTCAAAACGACGCAGGCTGTTGCGCACCGCCTCTTCAGCCAGGCGTAGAAAATCCCGGTCGCCGGTGTACAGGTAATATGCCCACGCACCCATCGCCCAAATGATCGCGTCCCAATATTGCCCGCCAATGCGTATTCCGGCATCGCTGCGCTCCAGCACAGCCAGGAGGGTGTTGCGCGAGGCATGCGGCTGCGCCAACCCCAAACCATTCCACACATTGATGGCGGCATCTCGCGTCCAGGGGGTGTCGTAATCCAATCCAGCCAGGATAACCGGGCACGCCTCATCTAACAGCCCATCTTTAAAAGGCTGAATGTTTCCGCTCAGGTCGCCCATGGCGATGCGGAACGCGCGGTTGATGGCTGGCTCGTTTGTCGTCAGCACCAGAGTAGATAGAGGTTGGTCCATGTTCATCAACGATCCTCAAAGAGAAGGGATGCGATAATTATATCAAGCTGTGCGCGGTCTATTGCGCATCGGTTTCCGTACCTGTGCGGGTTTGTCGCATGACCACAAGTCCATCACACAATTGTCCATGTTTGGTGCACTTTTTTCCTTCATCTTATGTGCGAACCATCCTACAATGATCCAGCAAATTAGACAAATGCAGTCCGGTTTTTGCGGCTTTTATGGAGGAAATCATGATCGCATCACCACGCACCCTTGACGGCGCCCTTGTTTCCAACGGTTACACCCTCGACAGCGCCCCCAACCGCCTGGGTTGGCTGACTCCATCGCCGGCTGATCAGCCGGTCAAAAAGCTGTGGGAGCAGTTCAAGGTACACGGATACCTGTGGTTGAAAGGGCTGCTCGACCGCGAGGATGTGCTGGATTTTCGCCGTCGTTATTTCACGGCGTTCATCGCCGCGGGGATGATCGATCCACAGCACGACCCGGTCGAGGGTATTCACGCCGCCGGCAATGCCGATCCGCAGGCTGTCCGCCAGCTGAACGTCGAAGTGGTGCGCTGGGCACGCTATGAGGCGTTTTGCCTTTCCAAGCCCATCCTGCAATTCTTTGAAGAAGCGCTCGGCGGACCGGTGTATTTGCATAAACGCAAGTTAATCCGCCACACCCGCGCCGGGGACCCCAACTGCACCGGAGCGCATTATGACCTGACTTACCTGCGCGCCGGCACCGACCGTGTGTTCACCGCCTGGATTCCCATCGGCGACACGCCGGTGGAAATGGGCGGACTGGTTTACCTGGAAGGTTCGGACAGTTGGGGGCGTCAAAAAGAGGCCGAGTTCACCGCGCTGAATGCCCACCTGCCCGCGGAAGAACGTATCAGCGCCTATAATCGCAACATGTCCAGCAGCGGCTGGCTGACCAAGGACCTGCCCTCGCTGTCAGAGCGGCTAAACACACGCTGGTTGATGGCGGATTATGAAGCCGGCGACATGATGATTCACTCCCCCTATATGATCCACGCCGCCACTGAAAACCGCGATCTCGCCGGTCGGATGCGCCTTTCCACTGACATCCGCTACCAGCTGGTCAGCGACGAGATCGATCCACGCTGGACCCAGGACTGGACCCCGGACGACGAGAAGCGTTACTAATCGCTGCTTCGTTTTCGTTTTTCCGGCGGAATCTCCTGATAAGTTCCAAGTTTTTTGCCTCGGACGATAATCGTGATCGTCACAGGATGTTCCAACTTATCCCAATCATGGTAAAGCTGGGAAAGTCCGGGAAGCATGGGTTCTTCGGCTGGAGTTTCGTTTGGTTCGGACGACTGCGAGGATTCCACCGATTCTGGTTGATCACCCTCTTGCGGCGTTGCATTTACAGAATTGCTCTCACAACCTGGACTGTTCACCTGCATAAAACCCCCTTCTACTGAACTGATGGATTAAATTATAAAACCATCTGTTGAAGACATCAAAAACAATTTGGCAGCACTGTTTCTGTTCCCAAAACATTATCTTTGATCGAATATGCTGTACGACGAGGTCGAAAGATATAACGGCTCCATGATGAACCACTCAGACCAGCGTGCCTTGCTGCATTTTTCCGATCCGCCGTGTACGGCAAAGCAAGAATTACGTAAAGTGTCACCTTGGGCTTTTCATCTCATCCAACAGGTCCAAAATCTACTCTCATAGCCGACGCCATCTTCAGGGTGCCATACACCGAGAGCAACAGGCGTTCTCATCACAATAGAATCGAGATAGAATCACCGCATGCGATCAGAATACATCGCCCGAATTAACCGAGTTTTAGACCATATCCACGCTAACCTGGATCAAACGCTGACCCTGGATGAGCTGGCTCAGGTCGCTGGTTTTTCACCCTTCCATTTTCACCGGCTGTTTAAAAGCCTGGTCGGTGAAACCATCAGCGAATACATCCTGCGCAGCCGGCTGGAACGCGCAGCCAATTCCCTGCTGTACATGCCAGAACAATCCATCCTGTCCATCAGCGTTGCCTGCGGTTTTTCCAGCCCGGCTGTCTTTTCGCGCGCTTTTAAAGAGCGATTTTCTTTCACCCCCAGCCAGTACCGCAAAGCAGGTAAAACATTGCGCAAGCCAGATCAAATGGTCCGCAATGGTGATCAAGAAATGCCCACACAGGAAAGATACACTGGAGCGCAATCCCATTCTTTTAACCCAGAAAGGAAATTGCCTCCCATGGAAATCAAGATTGTCACCTTACCTGCTTTTCATGTTGCTTATATTCGCCATCTCACCGGCTATGAAAAGGGCAAGCACTCCAGCACGATCGGCGCGGCATTTCAGCGTGTATGTGCCTGGGCGGCAGCCCGCGATCTTTTTCGCCCCAACACACTCACCATCGGCATCCCGTACGACAATCCGGATATCACGCCCAGCGAACGCTGCCGATATGACGCGTGTGTGACCATTCCCGAAGATGTCACCGCGGGCAGCGGGGAAGTGGGTGTGATGGATATTTCGGGGGGAAAATATGCCGTCTGTCATATCGAAGTGCCGGTAGAAGAAACCCGGCAAATCGGCGAAATGGTCGACCGGATGTATTGCGAATGGTTGCCCGACAGCAGCTGTACCGTTGACGAAAAGCCGGCGCTGGAGATATATCACGCGCCAACAGGCAAGCCGCAAGGCACCTGGATCAGCATGGATTATTGCATTCCCATTAAACCGCTTTAAATTTCACTGCACGAAAGAAAAAGGCGGCCTCGCGA
>JACRAG010000566.1 GCA_016213455.1 Anaerolineae bacterium
GACCATAGCTCAGGTACAGCCAGTAGAGAATTGCTGTTCCAGCCGCGCTGTGCAGACCAGCTTACTGGAAGTTGGGCAGATATGCCAGTTCAGCGTCGATCAGTTCGTTGACGCACTTTTCGACGACCTGGACATCCGTGAAGTGCGGATCGTTGATCATGGCCTGCACGGCGACCTTGCGCGAGCCGCTCATGGCGGCTTCGATGATCAGATCCAGGCTGGAGGTTTTGTGTGCCAGCACGGGAACGATGGGCGCGGGGAGATCACCCAGCGCGAAGGGATGGATGCCGCTGCGGTCCACAACGGCGGGCACTTCCACCACCACATCCTGGGGAAGGTTGGTGATGATGCCGCGATTGGGAATGTTGACGTAGAAAGTCTGGCCCAGGTCATCGTACTCGGACACGAGGATGTCGAGTAGCTGGGTGTGCTCCCAATACATCTCTCGCGCGAAGGACTCGGCGTCGATGGGCGCATTGTTGTAGGCAATCTCGATCATCTTCTGGGTCAGGGGTGGGTAGGTGCGCTTGACGTTCTTGATGGCTTCACCTTGGAAGTGGTCCAGCCCGCGGATGGTGCTCTGGATGTACTGCGGGAAGAATTCAGCCACATGCCCGTCGCCTGGACCGGGGTAGGCCCCAAAGTGGCGGAAAAGCGTGTCGCACAGCGGTGAACCGGCCTGCGGTTCCTGCGGGCGCTTCTTGAGCGCCTCATACATCTTACGGAATTTTTCCATCTCCGCCGGGTTGCCTTCCAGTTCATCCAGCGCGGCACGCACCACGGGCATGCCGTCTTCGCTGTTGATGCGGAAGTCGGTGATCCAGTGGCAGTGGTTGATGCCGGCGATGGTGGCCTTGGTCTGGCTCTTTTCCACATTGACCAGGCGGCACAGGTGGCTCCAGGTCAGGTCCGGGCCGATGCACAGGCCCACGCAGCGGATTTTGGTGAGTTTGTTGACGGCCTGGGTGAGAACGGTCAGCGGGTTGGTGAAGTTGTAGAAGACGGCGTTCGGGCAGAGATCTTCCATATCTTTGGCGATGCCCACCAGCACCGGGATGTGGCGCAGCGCGCGCCCCAATCCGCCTGGACCCGAGGTGTCGCCGACGGGCTGGAAGATGCCGTATTTGTAGGGAATGTCCACATCCATCTCCCAGGCGGTCAGGCCGCCCACGCCGATAGAAGCGGTGACCACGTCGGCATCCTGGAGCACATCGCGGCGGTTGGTGGAGGCCTGAATGGTCCAGCCAAGCCCAAACTCTTTGGAGACGCGGCGGGTGTAGGTGGCAACCAGGTCAAGGGTTTCCTGGTTGATATCCACCAGGCCCAGGGTCGCATTGTGATAGCGGGGATCAATGCAAAAACCGGACAGAAGGGACGGTGTGAAGGCGATTGAACCGGCGCCGACGATGACGATTTTCATAGACTGCTCCTGTTGAACCTGTCAGATAAAAAATTGCGGTACCACAAGCTGCTGCGCTTGGGAGTGCGCTGCAGGGTGGCAAAATCGACATAATACAATCCCATACGGGGATGGTAGCCCTGTGACCATTCAAAGTTGTCCATCAGGCTCCAAAAGAAATAACCACGCACATCCACACCGGCTTGAATGGCTTCTTCCAGCGCGGCGAGGTGGTCTTTGAGGAACTGCACGCGCTGCGGGTCGTCGCACAGCCCATCCACCGGGGGCAGATTGTGCTCGTACAGGCCGTTTTCGGTGATGTAAATCGCCGGGTGGGCATACCGGCTGTGCAGCATTTGCAGCACCTCAACCAGGCCTGCCGGATAGATTTCTCCGCCGGCTGCGGTGTACTCGCTTTTGGCTGCCTGGCCCAGACCGGGTTGCCCGGCGCGGACAACATTTTTCCAGTAGTAGTTCACCCCCAGAAAGTCGCATTTCTCGGCGATGGTTTGTGCGTCACCGGGCAGGATTTGTAGTGCGAGATCGCCGAGTCCGGCGAGGAAATCCTGGGGATAAGGCCGGCCAAAGAGCGGGTCGAGCAGCCAGAAGTTGTTCTGCGTGTCAGCCAGGGCTGCTGCACGCTGATCTTCAATCGAGTCGCTGGCGGGTTTCCACAAGTCCACGCTCATGGTGATGCCGATTTGCCCGCTGTGTCCACTGGCGCGGAAGCGCTGTACCGCCTGTCCGTGCGCTACCAAGGCGTTATGGATGGCCTGGTAGCATATTTTCCAGTCCGCGATCCCCGGCGCTATGCTGCCGGTGCCCAGCCCCTGGTAAAGGAAGCAGTTGGGCTCGTTCAGGGTGATCCAATGCTGAACGCGGTCCCCCAGGCGATCGAAGAGCAAAGCCGCATAATCGGCAAACCAATCGATCATGTCGCGGTTGGCCCAGCCGCCGGCATCTTCCAAAGCCTGGGGATGGTCGGCATGCCAGAGGGTCAACAAGGGCGTGATTCCGCGCGCCAACAGACCATCCACCAGGCGGTTGTAAAAATCCAAACCGGATGGATTGAGCTTGCCTTTTCCGCTGGGCAGGACGCGCGACCAGGATACTGAAAAGCGGTATGTGTTGACTCCCAGCTCGGTGAGCAGGTTGAGATCGGTTTGCCAGCGGTGGTAGTGGTCGCAGGCGATGTCGGCGGTGGCGCCATCCCGGATTCTCCCTGGAAGGTGGCTGAAGGTGTCCCAGATGGACGGACCTTTGCCGTCTTCGGCCACGGCGCCTTCGATTTGAAAGGCCGCAGTGGCAGCACCCCAAAGAAAATCGGGAGGAAAAGAACTTTTCATCATTCAACACCGGCTTCCATGTGAGCAGCGGCTCGCTGGATGAGGGCCTGCAGGTCGCGCTCCTGGGCTTCGGAAAGCGCAGAACGGGCCTGGAAGGAGGCGCGAAAGTCCAGCGCCTGGGCGCGGGCTTTGTCCACATCCAGGGCGCGACTGCCTTCCAACCAGGGCGAGAGCATTTCGCGTGACCAGAGCGCAGGCTGCCAGTGCTCGCGGCGCATGCGACGCACGGTGTGTTCCTGATCCAGGAAGCTGCCGCCCGGCCCCACGGCTTTGATGGTTTCCAGGCCGATGGCTTCATCGTTGATTTCAAACTCGACGGTGAAGCGCTGCAGGGCGGACAGGAATTCGGCATCCAACAGGAGCTGCACCGGCGAGCACACTTCGTCAATGGAAAGCAGCCCGGCGTCCATCCACAGGCTGCCGGTCGCCAGCAGGTTGGGGATGCCGGTGAGGGCTTTCTGGTAACCGGATTCGACCGAGGGCAGCTTGGCGTCACTCAGACCGGCGTGCCCATGGAAACTGGCACCGTAATAGCGCGCCATTTGCGCCAGCATCAGGTTCACCACGGCCATTTCCGGGCGTCCGTAAGGGTAGATCAACGTGCGCATGTCGATGACCGAGATCGAACCGCCGATGTGCAGATTTTGCAGGCCGAACCAGGCCCAATCCAGGATGCGCAAAGCAATCTGCTCGGCGATGTTGAGCGCCAGCCCGCCAGCCAGCGTGACCGGCGCGTTGGCGCCCAGGGCATACATGTCGCCGATGGGAACATGCAGGCCGCGCTCGCGAAAATACTGCACCTGGAAGGCTTCGTGCCGGCCCAGTTTTAAGGGGGGTACAAGGTACACCGCGCCGCGGAAGACTTCCTGAATGGGCTTGCCCAACCAGTCCGAACGCATCTGGTAGATCTCAAACAGATACGGGCACAGTTCATCCAGATAGATGGAACCGCCCTCCTCGGCGCCGTATTTCCAGCAGTACAGGCGCTCGTGCAGTGGTTCCAGCGCGGCATCGCCGCCGATGCGGGAGCCCAGCATGGAGGCTCCCTTAATCGGACCGGGACGGGCAGCCAGGGCCATGTAATAGGCCAGGTCGTCTTCGGTCCAATCCACCAGCTGGTTGGATTGGGGGTCGTGGAATTTTCCGTGGTAAATGCCAGCCGAACCGCTGACCTGCCGGGGGTGGGCGGGCGGGCTGTCTTTGCGCGCATCCGCGAGGAAACGTTCAACCACCGGCGCAGGGAAACGCACGCGCTGGGCTGCCAGGTCAACCTGCAGGCCAAAGCCCGCCAGGTCGGCCAGCAGGCGTTCATTTTGGATTTCAATGCCCACTTCCGCGAGTATGCGCAAGACATTGCGGTGAATGCAGTCCATTTCAACGGCGGAGAGCAGGTCGTAGGGGTGTCCGGCGGCGTGCATGGTTGGTCCCTTCGGGAGAATTTTTGCCAGGATTGGCGGGGCGCAAAATCATATTATCATACACAAAATCAAAAGTCAATCATTTGATCGTGAATGTTCGCTTGACAATCACATACGATCATGCTAAACTGATCATAAGCCACCCGGCATTCCCATTATTGATCAAATCAGGCGGTTATGGAAAATCCACTTTGGGCTGACATTCAATTGCAAGGCCAGAACCTGGCGCATGTGGTTGGCCGCATCTTCGGTGAGGAGCGGGCGAACATTGACGCGGCAGCGCGCTTTATGCGTCCTGACAGGCCGACGGTGTTGATAGGCGTCGCCAGCGCGCAATATCTATGCATGCCGGCGGAACAGTATTTAAATGCTTTGGGGTTTCCAGCCAGCACATTGTGTGCCTCTGACGCGTTGTATTCGCACCTGCCGGCGCTGCGCCATTCCAATGTGGTGATCAACTCGCGCTCCGGCGAAACCGCCGAGGTGGTGAAGTTGGGTCAGGCATTGGCAGAAGCGGGGATCCCGTTCGTGGCGATCACCAACGAAAAAGATAGCAGCCTGGCCCGCCTGGCAGAACAGGTGGTCTGGGTGGATACGCACAAAGATGACCTGGTGTCGATCAACGTGGTGACTGGCATGATGACTGCCACCCTGGCGTTGTGCGCAGCCCAGGCAGGCACGCTGGATGCTTTGCGACCCGAGCTGGAGCGTCTGCCGGATGGGATGGTGCGCTGCGTGGCGCAGGCCGGCGAGGCTGCCCAATCAATGGCGGCGTTGTTTACGGGTGTGCGCCCGATTTACCTGCTGTACCGTGGTCCATCCCGCGGCGCAGCTTACTGTGGTCGCCTGGCGCTGGAGGAAATTGCGCGCACCCCA
>JACRAG010000568.1 GCA_016213455.1 Anaerolineae bacterium
ATGGAGCAATCTGCGCGCGCCTTTTCCCTGCGGTGGTTCGCCAGAACTGGTTGGCTGCGCAGCATAACCGATGTACGGCGGAGATCAAAATGAAAATGCAAGAAGCAGCCCACCTGTTGACCGGTCAGGCTGATGCTGATGGACTGCTTCTCGCGGAATTTTTAAACCAATTCATTGACAGCCTGGATATTCCCAGATTGCGCGACTGGGGGTTGGAACCTCAACACTTCGATCTCATCGCAACGCAATCCGCGAGTGCGAGCAGCATGAAATCCAACCCGGTGACGCTTGAACAATCAGAACTCCTGGCAATATTGGCTGAGGCTCATTGAATCACTTGAATTTTGGAGCCGGTGATCTCCCAGATGTGGGATGCATAGGACTGGATGAAGTAGCGGTCGTGAACAACCGCCAGAACCGTGCCTTCATAGTCGGATAGGGCTTGTTCAAAGCGCACTCTTGCAGGAATATCCAGATGGTTGATCGGCTCATCGAGGATGAGAAAGTTGCACCCTTGTGCCACCAGACAAGCCAGCATCAACCTTGCGCGTTCACCAAAGGACATGCTTCGAACAGGGGTGAAGACATCATCGCCTTTGATCAGGAATTTTGAGAGGAAAGATCGCACTTCGGTTTCGGATTGCGCCATCCATTTCAACAACGTCGTCAGCGGGGTGTCATCTGGTTCCAGGATTTCCTGCTCCTGTGCCATATAACCCAGCTTGACATTACTGCCAATCCGAAAACTGCCTGCAAGAGGAGGGATCTGGCCTATGATGGTTTTGAGAAGGGAGCTTTTACCGGCGCCATTCGCGCCAATCAAGGCAACGCGTTGATTGGCCTTCAAAGTGATCGATACTTTTTCCAGCAATGGGTGAAGCGGGTCATACCCCACAACCAGGTTTTCGAGTACCATCACATCCCTGGCTGATTCGGCAATGCCATCAAATTCGATCTTCATCTGCCAGGTCTGGCGGGGTTTGTCTATATGGTCTTCTGTGAGGAGCTTTTCTATACGACGCTCAATGTGCTTGGCCCGACCGATGGTCTCCATGCCCCGATTCGCGAAAAAGCCTTTGGCAAACTTATCTCCTGAATCTGCTTTTCCACCTTTACGGAACTGAGCCAGACCCCTTACATGCGCGGCGGCTTCTTTGAGCCGTGAAATTTCGACCTGCTGGTCGGAATAGGACTGCCATTGTTTGTCCAGTTCTGCCTGCTTCTGCTCCAGATAGTCAGAATAGTTTCCCTCATACAGTCGGACTTTCTTCGTTTGGGGATCAACCTCCAGAATGTTGGTACAGGAATTGTCCAGGAACGCCCGGTCGTGCGAAACGATCAATGCCGCGCCGCGATAATCCGATAGCCACTGCTCCAACCATTTCAACATGTCGATATCCAAGTGGTTGGTCGGTTCATCCAGGAGCAGCAACTGCGGGTTGGAGAGAAGGATGCCGGCGAGCGCGAGGCGTGTCTTTTGACCTCCACTCAGATGCCGTACTGGCGTATCCAGGTCGAAAAGGCCCAATCCGAGCGCATCGAGAACGGCAGGAGGATGGACTGAAACCGACGCGAGGATATTCATCTGCGCAAGCATGCTTTCGTATGCTTCAATCAACTCGACGTCTTCGTGGTTTGTGGAAATCTGCCCGGCAAGTTGTTCGAGTTGGGCGGCTAATTTTTCAATATCACCAATTTTGTGGTCCAGGTAGCTTTGAATCGTTTCACTTTCATCAACGACCAAACCCTGAGGGAGGTAGCCTATTCGTAAATCAGATGGAAAAGAGCGAACGCTTCCACTATCCGCAGATTCCGCTCCGCTGATGATGCGCAACAAGGTTGTTTTTCCGCAACCATTGGGTCCAATCAATCCGATGCGCTCGCCCTGGTTGACCGTAAAATTCACATTGCTTAAAAGGGATTTGGTCCCGTAATTTTTTGTAAGATTTGAAACGACAAGCATAATCACCTCACCAAAATGAAAACCGAGAGCTTGGCTCCCGGTTAAAATTTAAAAGAATCCGAAAAGTCAGCTCAAAAAAAGGGGATTAGTGATTGCTCGTGTGCATCAAACGCTCCTTGCTAAGTATTCCAATTATACCTGTTTTCCTCTATACCTGCTCCAATTAATTCTGATGGATGCGATCAAATGAGCCAACGATATTTTTAACTGTCGAGGATTCATCCTGATCTTACAAACAGGCACGCTGTATGTGACACTCGACCAATGGGTTGGTTATTTTTTGGTGTAGCTTTCGACTCTCATTCCTTGTATAAATTACGTATCCTGATTTATCGAGAGGGAAAATGTCCAGTTTGACCCCGTTCTTCAACCCGAAAGGCGTGGCGATCATTGGGGCCTCATCCAATCCGAACAAATTGAGTTTCGGAATTTTCAGCAACCTGACACAATATGGTTATCAGGGAGGGATCTATCCGATCAATCCCAACGCCAAAGAAATCCTGGGATTGCAATGTTATCCTGACGTCGCCAGTATCCCCGGAGAAGTTGATCTGGCAGTATCGGTTGTTTCTGGGGGATTAACACCGGATATTCTGAAGGCTTGCGGCGAGCGGGGCATTCGTGCCGTGACCATTATATCCGGCGGATTTCGCGAGGTTGGCGAGGACGGCAAATCTCTGGAGCAGCGCTGTCTGGAGATCGCCCATCAGTATCACATGCGTTTGATTGGCCCAAATTGCGTGGGAACGATGGATTTACATTCCGGTCTGAACACCACGTTTATTTATGGTGTGCCAGACAAAGGTGGAATCGGCTTCATCTCTCAATCCGGTGCAATCTGCGGTGGTATTGTGGATTATGTGCGGAGTAAGCATGTGGGCTTTTCCAACTTTGCCAGCCTGGGTAATGAAGCGGATGTGACTGAAACCGACGTGATTGAATACCTGGCAACCGATCCCAATACGCGTGTCATCACGGTCTATGCGGAAGGGATTCAGGATGGGCGGCGCTTTCTCGAAGTTGCGCGCCGGGTAAGCCGCACCAAACCAATCGTGTTATTGAAAGCCGGCAAAACCAATGCGGGCGCGAAAGCAGTTTCATCGCATACAGGTTCCATCGCTGGTTCCATGGCTGCCTACCGGGCAGCATTCCATCAAGCGGGTGTGATTGAAGTTGCCAGTGTGGAAGAGCTCTTTGATGTGGCGCTGGCTTTGGATTTCCAACCCCGCCCTTCGGGCAACCGCACTGTGATTGTCACCAACTCCGGTGGACCGGCTGCGCTGGCAAGCGACAGCCTGGCAGAAAACGGGCTCGTTCTCGGAAGCTTGACGCCGGAAACCCAACAGGCGATGAGAGCGCGTCTCAATCCAAGCGCTCAGGTGAGCAACCCGGTGGACATGCTGGGTGGCGCTGAACCAGGTGATTATCGAATGGCGCTGGAAATGGTGCTCGCGGATCCGCTGGTGGATGCGGTTGTGCCCATTCTGGTTCCGCAGGCGTTGATCAAACCGGAAGAAGTAGCCCATGCCGTTTTGGATATTACCCGATCAACCAACAAGCCGGTTGTCACCTGCTTTATGGGAGACCGGGCGGTGGATGGAGCGCGTGAAATCCTCCATGCCGGGCGGGTACCCATGTTCACTTTCCCTGAGAGTGTCGGCCGGGCGCTGGGTGGATTATCGACTTATCAAAAGTGGTTGGAGAGAACACCCATTGATTGGCCAATGTCTGGACGGGGATTGAAGAAGGCTGTTCTTCCTGGCTTACAGCAGCATCTGGGTCAAGGCAGCCTGGGTGAAAAAGATACCCGGCCTGTGTTTGAGGCTTACGATATACCCATTGTGGAAGGCGGATTTGCCAAATCCGCGGATGAAGCCGCGCAAATCGCTGCCACGATCAACACTGCGGTGGTGATGAAGATCGTTTCGCCGGATATTCTCCATAAGAGCGACTCAGGTGGCATTCGCTTGAACCTGATCGGAGGAGAATCCGTACGGACTGCGTTCAAAGAAATGATGGAAAAGGTGCAGTCAACACATCCTGAGGCGCACCTAGAGGGTGTGATGATCGAGAAGATGGCCCCGAAAGGTGTGGAAGTGATTGTGGGCATGCGCCGCGATCCTAGTTTTGGCCCGCTGTTGATGTTTGGCCTGGGTGGAATTTACGTTGAGCTATACACTGATGTATCATTCCGGGTTGCTCCGGTCAGCGTTGACGAAGCCAGGGAGATGATCCTTGATACCAAGGCTGGTCGTTTGTTGACGGGGTTCCGAGGTGCGGCTGAAGCAGACCTGGACTCGGTGATCGATTGCATCCAGAAGATCAGCCGGCTGTCATTGGATCATCCTGAAATCGAAGAAGTCGAAGTTAATCCACTGGTTGTCTATCCAAAGGGACAGGGCTCAGTGGCGTTGGACGGACGTGTGATCCTGGGAGGACATGCATGAAACGATTGTTATCCGGTAATGAAGCGGTTGCGCGTGGCGCCTGGGAAGCCGGCGCGTTTGTAGGTTCGGGTTACCCCGGTACACCCAGCACAGAGATCATGGAGACCTTTGCCTTGTATCCTGGCGTGTACGCAGAATGGGCACCCAATGAGAAAGTGGGATTGGATGCTGCCATCGGAGCTGCCTATGCTGGAAAGCGTGCTTTTTCGACGATGAAGCATGTTGGGTTGAATGTGGCTGCTGACAGCTTATTCTACGCAGCCATGACCGGTATTGAAGCCGGGCTGGTTATTGTCTCGGCGGATGACCCCTCCATGCACAGTTCGCAGAACGAGCAAGACAACCGCCAGTACGCTCGATTTTCACGCATCCCCTGCCTGGACCCTGCCGACAGCCAGGAAAGCCACGATTTCATGATGCAGGCATTCTCGTTGAGTGAGCAGTTTGACACACCGGTGATGCTGCGCATGACGACGCGTGTCTGCCACACCAGTGGACCGGTTGAAGTGGGTGAAATCCGCCAGCCGGGACCGGCACCGAAGAAGTACCCCCGAAATGTGTCCAAATATGTGATGATCCCGGCGAACGCGCGGAAACGCCACGGCATCATCGAACACCGGATCGCTGAATTATCAGCGTATGCAGAAACCTGCCCCTTCAACCGCATTGAGACGGGCAGCAAGAGCCTGGGCATCATTACTGGTGGTATTGCCTACCAATATGCGAAAGAAGTGTTCCCAGAGGCCAGCATCCTCAAGCTGGGCATGGTTTACCCGCTTCCACCTGAGTTGATCCGCAAATTTGCTGCGTCGGTGGAGCGCTTGATTGTGTTGGAGGAGCTGGACCCCTTTATCGAGGAACAGGTACGGGCAATCGGCGTCGAACTTTATTCTCCCTCCCGCCAATACCCGGCGACCAAATCCATCTTCCCCATCGAAGGTGAATTGGATCCGCGCGTGGTGCGCCTTCATGCAGAGAAAGCTGGGCTGCTTCCCGCACGGGAACATAAAGCTGTGGAGCCGATGACGCTTGAACTACCGGTGCGCCCTCCCGTGTTATGCCCGGGCTGTCCGCACCGCGGCGCATTCTATATCTTGCATAAACTGGGGCTGCCGGTGAACGGCGATATCGGCTGCTACACCCTGGGAGTCGCGCCACCCCTGACTACGATCGAGACCTGTGGTAGCATGGGCGCCA
>JACRAG010000572.1 GCA_016213455.1 Anaerolineae bacterium
GATGAGCGCTCCGGCTTGTATCATCTCCTGTAGTTCAGCAGGGGCTGTGTCTGAAAGGTGTTTCGCTGGATCCGTCAGGACCTGTTGGACCAGCTGTATCCTATCCGGATGGGATGAGGCAGTTACCATAGGATTGGGTTGATTCCGGTGATCTCAATTTGCCCGGTCGGGCTGATGAGAATCTCGCTGATGGGTGAGTTCGTTATATTGGATGGACCATAACGCTGGGTTAAGAATAACACCGATTTATTGGAAGATCCGCGCAGATCCTGCGCCAGGCGCTGCTCTTTTTGATAGCGTCCATGAATCAAAACGTCGATGTTGTCGAGAATTTCATTACCCCCAGGTATGCGCTGGATTTCATCAAGCTCAAATCCGGAAAAGATCAAGATAGACAGGGTCGGGATTTGGCGCAAGGTTTTGACCAGGGCCAAAAGCGCAGCGGGTTGTTGAAAGGGTTCACCTCCACTGATGGTTACCCCCTCGATCTCGTTCTGGTTTTGTAGGACGATTTGGGTCAAGGCTGAAACGGTGAGTGTCATCCCACCTGAAGAAGGATGGGTTGCCGGGTTGTAGCATCCGTCACAGGCTAATGTGCAGCCCTGCACCCAAATGACCAATCGATTACCTGGGCCATTTGCTCGGCTGCCTGGCAGGTAATGATGAATCTTCATGGTCGGGTCTGGGTTCATTTCTTTGCCCGGTTTTCCACCTTCTGCGTTTCATCCAATTGGACAGGATTTTCTTCCAGGGCTTCCGGGGTCCACTCTCGGGAAATAACCACCCCACCCAGGCTTTCCTCCAGATCAGCTGTCAATGCCAGGCATTCTTTGCCTTTGGCGCCGCGTACCTGGATCTCGACCTCGCCGTTTTTGTTGATGGTAATTTCGACTTCCTCAAGATTCATGGTGCACCTCAATTGATACGTCGAAGCAGCAGGCGAATTTGTCCGGTCTCGTTGACTTGTTCTTCGACGAGGGTGAAACCTTGCGCCTCGAGTTTCTCACGGGCAGCGTGGTAAGCATACCGTTGAGCAACCTGGTTGACAAACTCTTTCTGGCGAACACCCCGCACAGCTGCCCAGTCCGCGATGACTTCGTATACTTCGTTGGATTTGTGGAAACCGATATCGCCGCTAAGCCGGAGGGGAATGCGGATCTGCACCTGTTCTTTGGCACCGCTGATGCTTTTGATGGTGAAATTGCCTTCTTCGGTCTGATACCCCAGATCTTGAAGGGCTTTGACCAACAGGTCTTTAGACGCAAACTGCGTTCGAATTCGAGATAAATGGGACATATTGGCCTTTCATATCAGCTTCACGACTGGATAATCGTTGTAGATGAGTTGGCCAGTCTGAATATCACGGGCGGTTACCGTCAGGCGTTTATTGTAATCTATATTAAATTCTACTTCAAACCGCGCCTCACCCTGAACTGCCGGGGGATTGGCCGGCAGGAAAGTGGGGGAATGTTCGTTCATCCAGAACAGGCTGCGGTCTTCCTGCGCCTGGGGGGTGACATAGCTTAACCTAGCTGATCCGGAGGGGTCAAAAACCAGTTCTGTGGTCAATTGTGTGCGAGCCACCTGTTCACCCATCTCAAAAATGGCGAGGCCCAGCTGCTGTTGACCGTCGTAGGAAGCTTTGGCGATCAACCTGGTTACCGGCTGCGGGGTGGGATATACCGTCCCTTTTTGGACGACGATTTTGTAGTCGTACCCCCCTTTATCGGGGTTGATAAAGCGTACTGCATAATCATGCTGGATGTGGTCATAGAAATCGATCCCGGCGACGAACGCGGCAGCGCCGCGGGCAACCGCATCCAGTGGACGGTCCGTCATCACCCGGTCACGACCAAACTGTTGCCGGAGAGTCCTTTGTACGGATGGAATTTGGGAGGAACCGCCGACCATCAATACCGCCTGGATGTTTTCTTCGCGGTATCCGCGCTCTGCGGCAATCGATAGGGAGGAGCGGATTAACTGGTTGATGGCGGTATATAACTCGTTTTCATCCAGCAGGGCTTCCAACTCCGTGGTCGTGTAGGTGCAATCGATGGCGGGATAATTCGCATTCCCGGTCTCCAGGTGCAGCGCACTGACAGGCGCTTTGGAAAGCTCCTCTTTAATGCGCTGGCACTCCACGATCAGATGGGTGGAAAAATTTCGCACCATCGGGTCGCTGTCATACAGACGGTTGCGCTTGAGAATATCCTGGAAGATCCACTGGTCAATGGTGGTGCCGCCAATATCCTTGCCAGCTTTCCCCAATACGCGGCAGCGTCTGCCGGTTGCCGCAGATTGTTCGGACTCGATTAAGATGACGGAGGCATGCATGGTGCCACCGCCAAAATCAAAGATCAGGTACACATTGCCGGGCTGGATGTGCGCCCCGTAACCCAATGCTGCTGCCGAAGGCTCGTCAATCAAGCGGAAGCGCGGCATACCGGCTTTCTCAGCCACAGTGACCAGCCAGTTCTCGTAGTGTTCATAGGCTTCGACTGGAACAGAAAAACCCACCTCTTCATTTGCCAGATCGATTTCCTGGGCAGCCGACACCAACACCGCTGAGAGAAAATCCTCTCCAGCCTGATAGGGCGTAATTTCTTTGCCATTGATGCCAACACGCACGGGGCTGCGATTGCTGATGTAGCGCTTCATCCATCGAAAGGTTTGGTTGGAACGGACAAGATCCTTCTTGATCACCTGGTCACCGATCCAGATCCGACCATCGATTTCATAATGGATCAATGAAGGAATGATGGCGACATCTTCCTGTGTGATGCGTGAAATGGCGCTATATTCTGGAATTGAAATGGGGATGCTCAGCTTCTGCTGTGCATCCCAATGAGCTACGACCGTATTGGATGTGCCAAAATCGATGCCTAACCGTCCAGCCATTCCTTACCTCTGGTGCAATGGATGTTATCCTGGATCGACGATGATATCATATTCGCCAGGTAAAACCGGTTTGAAGTCTTCGACCAGAATATCATTGCGGAATCGATATTGGAGGATGGCAGATACCAGTTCGATAAGGTTGGCTGTCTCGTCCGGGATTCCTTCACAAACAGCCCAGGATTGGCAAAGTGCAAGGTCGTGGGGATTCATCAGTCCCATTGGCTGTGTTAGTAAATCTGGAATGGCCTGGATAGATAGGTCCCATAAGGAGCATTTTTGTTCGACTTCGCACACAATCATCCATTGTCCGTTTTCGTGAATGGACAGGGAGCGGAATTCAGTAGATGGCATGACCAGCCCCGCAATTTTTTGATCGAAATCGTGATCGTAAAATGCGATAATTCCATCCGTGCTGCCTACCATCCATTTCTTCTGATGGGTGTGATAGGTGACCGTCCGGATTGGCCTGGAACTGGATTGGAGAAGCCCATAGGGTAGGTCGGGCCTGGACAATTCCCGTTGCAGGGCGACGACCTGACCATTGAATTGACCGGCGATCAGACATTCTCCGGTTGGGTCCAATGCGCCGCAGTGATAAGGACTTTTTACCAGTCCTCTCACCCTGGGGCGACGGAATAGGACATCCGAGACGCGGAGATCTCTCAGGTTCAACGTCACCGGTTGGTCACACAGGGCAACGGCTTCATCTGCGATGGGCGAAAGCATCAAAGCCCGGGGAAGCGACGGAAGGGTGATGGAGCGAATGGGCTCATGAGTTCTGGTGGACCAAAGCGTTGCGCAGTAATCCCGCCCTGTCGTGAGTAGGTTGCCGTCTGCCAGTGTAACCAGCCCGGTGATGCCGCCGGTGTGCGAGCCGGTTGGAACAAGGGACTCACCGGCAAGTGTCCAGATCTTACAAGCTGCGTTGGCGTTGGTTCTTTCCGCGAGAAAGAGATTGCCGGTAGAGTCAATTTCCACCCTGGCAACAGAATGACCAGCGCCGCGGATGATGCGCGCCATCTCCCCTTTGCTGTAATCCCACAGAGCGACGGTCCGTCTCCCAGTGGCAAATGCGATCCATGGTTCAACTGGGTGAAACGCGAGGTCGTTCACGTTGCCAGGAACCCGGAAAGATGCTCGTAAGATTGCCGGAGGAAGTGGGTCGGTCCTTCCGATGGGTTTTATCTCGGATAGGATTGCCGCGAGTTGGCGAAATAAACCGGTCTCATGCGTGGTTTGGGGAGAGTAACCGGTTTCGACAAGGTGATTGAGAATATCCAGGCTGATGTGGACCGGTGATTTAATCGCCAGTTCCCAAAGTTGATCGAACTGCTTCTGGCGCTTTAATGCGTCAACCAGGCCCAGGATATCTTCGTGACTGGCGTTTGTGGTGACGATACGAAAAGAATGATCCACCAATACTTCGAGCAAATTAACATAGCCTGAGGATTGAATGGACCGGGCAGCCCGCTGACGAATTTCTGGAGCGGCACCTGCCAGGGCAAACCTCAACAAACTCTGGTCAAAATCCATGTGCAGGTATTGGTCGATCTGGTTGGAGAGAATCAAGAAGAGCGCGCGACGGTCGGGTTGGTTGGGCTGCCAATGCATTTCCATGCAAATTTTCTGTGAAGATAGATCGCCCGTGTCCATAAAATGGTCACATATCGATTGTTTCACCGACTCGTCCACACTGTCCAGGGTTGCCAGGCAATTCCTCTGGATGGTGGGATCAGAGTCGTTGTATGCAGAAATGATTTGCTCCGCTGACTGACAGCATAATTTGCGCGCTTCATCCAGGCGACCCAGTTTTAATGCGACAAGATACCGCATCCCGGCTGAGTCGGATGGAAGGTAAGCGGATTGTAAGAGAATTTGTTCCAGTTCTGGCTTGCGTGTATCCACCCATAAACGGCAAAAGCGGTTGATGGCGGTTTCGTTTTTCAATTGAAGGAGCGCCTGGCGAGCCCGGCTTGCCAGGTCTTTGGATTTGTCGCCGGTGAACGCGACCAGATCAGGGATGGCATCGGCGTCGATGCGAGTCAGGGTATGGATGTCATTGTTCAACAGGCGTGTGTAAACCCTGACGGATGCGGGTGCGGTTGCATTGAAGCGCTTTTTCCGGATCAGATCCTCGAAGGCTTGTTTTCGTGAACGAAAGGCGTAGGCACAGAAGGCATTGGCCAATGCGCCTGTCAATTGTTCCAATTGGACGAGGGCATTCTGAGCGATGTCCGGGTTCTTGTCCAGGCAAGCTTCAGCCAACGCCGGGATCATTTCGGGATGATTAAAATTCTCTTTGGCGGAATTCAATGCCAGCAGGCTGAGCACCTGTACGTCCACGGGGTTTTTGGCAGGCAAGCCGGTTTCCTTGAGCGCTGACAGCAATTTGACCGAACGCCGTTGATTCCATACCGACCAGGCAGCATTGAGTGCGAGTGAATTGGTAAACGTGCTGACGACGCGCCGGGCAGCCAGCGCCGGGATTGAATCGTGCTCGTCGGCGGCTGCCAGAGCGATGAATCGGGCAGCCTCAAAGGCTCCGCGGTTTGCCAGCGGGGTGAGATAGGCAATACTCAACCGTGGAGAAGGCCGGTGGACATGGCGAATCCGTGGCATAGGGTTTGATGAATCTTGCGATTAACTGATATCGAGGCGGATCTGCTGTGGGGCCTGGCGGCTTGAAACCTGGGATTCACCTGACGCCGAAATTGCCCGACCTTCTGAAAGCCAGGCACGCAGCGCTTCCACCGTTTCGCGTTGCGATACAGAAAGCGGAACCTGGCGCTCCAGCGCGTTGACGATATCTGTGGTGGAAAATTCACGCGCAGCATCGTTAAACCCCAGATACATGGCATCAATGACAGCCTGTTCAATTTCAGAGCCAACATAACCTTCGGAGTGGGCTGCCAACAAGGCCAGGTCATAGTCCTGTGGAAGGCGCCGACGTTTACGCAGGTGAACCGAGAAAATTTCTTTTCGTTCTTCGGTATTGGGCAGGTCCAGGAAGAATATTTCATCGAAGCGACCGCGCCGCAGTAGTTCGGGTGGCAGGGAGGAAATATCATTGGCTGTGGCGACGACAAAGACTGGCGCGGATTTCTCCTGCATCCAGGTCAATATTGAACCAAAGACACGAGTACTTGTCCCACTGTCCAGACCGCCATGCGCCAGGGCCTTTTCCATTTCATCGATCCAGAGAACGCAGGGGGCGATCGTTTCTGCCAGGCGTAAAGCCCGGCGGGTGCGTTCTTCCGATTCGCCAACCAGGCTGCCAAACAAAGCGCCGACGTCCAGACGGAGCAATGGCAACCGCCACAACCCGCTGATCATCTTGGCTGTCAGGCTCTTTCCGGTACCGGGAATGCCGATCAAGGCGATGCCTTTGGGCGCGGGCAAGCCATATTCACGAGCGCGTTTGGTGAAGGCGCTTTCGCGCAGGCGCAGCCAATCTTTCAGGATGGATAGCCCGCCTACATCATCCGGGGTTTCAACGGCGGAGGTGAAGTCCAGCGCCTCACTTTCCCGGATAATTTGTTTCTTTTCTTCGGTCACCAGATCGATATCGCGGTCATCCAAAACGCCATCCGTGATGATGGCGCGCGCAAACGCACGTTGCGCCTGTGAAGCCGATAGACCCAGAGCTGCCTGGGTTAATTTTTCTTTTCCCAACGGTGTGAGGTTAACTTTGACTCCTGGAGTAGATGCCAGTTGATCCAGTACTTCAGCCAGTTGGGCGGTATCCGGCAGAGAATATGGCATAACAACCGTTTCGTCTTTGAGTTCGTCCGGGATGCGGGGAGAATGGGTTGTGATTAGGATGGTCTTTTTAGTGAATTTGAGCCGTTGAGCCAGGCTGCGCAGTTTGCGCTTGATCTGTGCATTACTCCACAGCTCATGAAAATCCTTGAGAACAAACACGGTCGGCGCATTCGC
>JACRAG010000587.1 GCA_016213455.1 Anaerolineae bacterium
GGTTTTGCAGGGCAGCGGGTTGGGCGATGTTGTCGTGGTTGTGACACGGTATTTTGGCGGGATCAAGCTGGGAACCGGCGGACTGGTGCGCGCCTATTCGGATTCAGTCCGAGAAGTCTTACGCGTTCTGCCGCGAGCGCAGAAAATAGCTACCAGTGTCGTCGCCCTGGAGTTTCCATATCCTCTTTTCGAGCGGGTGCGTCTTCTTGTCGCAGAAAATCGGGGAAATATTATGGATGAGCAGTTCACCGAATCTGTGATGATCACCGCTCGTTTTCGCATGGAAGATGTTGAGACATTTTCAGATGCCATAACCGATTTATCAAGAGGAACAGTAGACGTTATAATAATTGAGGAGGATCACCATTCCATTATGCCGTTGGCGGAGAATGGAATGGGGTGAGTAAGAGGTGATCCTTACCGTCGGGTCGTGATTCATGGAGGGAATAATGAAACGCTTTTTTGTTTTGAACATGCTGTTCATTGTCGCGTTGATCGCGAATGGTTGTTGCGCCTTGATTCCGACGGGACCCACAGGAGATGATGCGGTTGCAACCCAAAGTGCGTTGTTGATCGCGCAGGGGCGGGCGACTGCAACGGCTCTGGCGGTCGAGACGGAAATATCCATCATTGCGACCAACGCGGCGCTGGCAGCCACAGCGCTTGGGCAACCCACGTTTACACCGCAGCCCACCCAAACCTTATTGCAACCCAGCCAGACTCCATTTCCCAGTATCACCCCACTGCCGTCCTTCACACCCTTGCCCAGTTTTACCCCCATTCCCAGCGCAACCCCGCTGCCGTGTAATCGGGCGGGCTTTGTGAAAGATGTGACCATAGCGGATGGCACGGTGGTATCGCCAGGGCAGGAATTTACCAAGACGTGGCGTTTACGCAACGACGGCACCTGCACATGGACAACCGCATATAGCGTGGTGTTCTCCTCGGGGAACCAATTGGGTGCCGCTTCGCCGCAGGCGCTGAGCGCGAATGTCCTACCCGGAGAGACGATTGACATTTCTGTCAAGATGAAGGCGCCTTCTTCGGAAGGCGATTACCGCAGCAGCTGGAAATTGCGCAGCAATTCGGGCGTTGACTTTGGGTTGGGCGCCAAGAGTTCAGCGTTCTATGCCGATATCGAGGTGAAATCTTCGCCGACCGGTTACTTGCTGGACTTCGTGAACAGTTATTGCGCAGCGGAGTGGTCCAGCGGCGCCGGCACGCTCTCCTGCCCAGGTTCGGATGGCGATTCCAAGGGCTTTGTCCTGCGGGTGGAGGATACAGTGCTGGAGACCGGCACGGTGGATGATGAACCTGGTTTAATCACCCAACCGCAAGCCCAGACAGATGGCGTCATCCGCGGAAAGTACCCGACCTATAAAGTGCAGGCTGGCGATCATTTCAAGGCGCTCGTGATGTGCGCCAATAAAGCCGAAAATTGCGACATCAAATTCCAGCTCGATTACCAGATCGGCTCGGATGCGATCCAAACCCTTGCATCCTGGAACGAAACGTATGATGACAAATATAAAGGGGTGGATGTTGATTTGTCATCTCTGGCTGGAAAGGAAGTACGCTTCATCTTGACCGTCCTGTCCAACGGTGCGATGAACCAGGATAAGGGAGTCTGGTTGGCTCCACGCATTGTTAAATAGCTTGTATATTATTTCAGGCGGAGCGCGGAATCACGCGCTCCGCTTTTTTTAATTATGATATGATTGGCGAATTCCACTTGAGAGAAGAAATGATGCAATCAAAACTTCCGGCATTCCTGAGAGTGTTTTGGCGATCCGCGATCGATTGGTACGACTCGTGGCTGGATTGGCTGTTGATCGGTGTGGTGTGGCTGCTGGCGCAGATGACGGTCATTCTGGGTCCGGCAGCTTCTTTTGGCGTGTACTATGTCGCTAATGTGATGGTGCGCGAAGGTCAGAGCCTGGGGCTGAAAGGTGCGTTTGCCGGGGCGAAGAAGTACTTTGGAGTGGCCCTGTTGTGGGGGGTGATTAATTGGGCAGTGGTTTTGCTGACTGCCGTCAACATTTTCTTCTACGGCAATATGGAAAACATGTTTGGCCTGGTTGCGCGGTATCTGATCATCGGAATTGCCATTCTGTGGATGGTCGTTCAGTTCTACCATGTGCCATTTTTCATGGCTCTGGAAGAAGAAAAGATCTTTCCAGCATTGCGCAATGCTTTTTTTATCACCCTGGCTTCCTTCCCATTTACATTGGGTTTGATGATTTTTGTCATCCTGGTGATTGGTCTATCTTCGGTTCTGGTCATTCCTGCATTCCTTGGGTTGCCAATGCTTATTCCGGTGATGGATACTCTTGCCCTATATGATCGTCAGGAAGTCTTTGTCCTGCGAAAAAAAGACGTTGAGCCCAGGGATGTGCCATAAAACCAAACTTCGAACCGATTGATAAATTAACGAAAAAGGAGACCCAAACTTCGGGTCTCCTTTTTATGTCTGTTGTTTCGATTAAGCCGTTGCAGTGCTCTTGCGGAACCAGCGTTTCCATTCGCCGGTTTCCCAGATGACCAACGAGGGAGCGGCGATGAAGATCGAGGAGTAGGTTCCCATGAAGAGGCCAACCAGCAAAATGACGGCGAATTCGCGCAGGGTGACACCGCCAAATAGTGCCAGTGCCAGCAGCATGTATTCGACGGTCATCAACTGAGTGTTGATGGAGCGTTGGAGAGTCTGCACAATGGAGTGATTGACCAGTTTTTCAAATTCGAGTTTGCGGAAGATGCCGCTGTTCTCGCGGATGCGGTCAAACACAACCACTTTGTCCTGCACAGAAAAGCCGATGACCGAGAGCAGCGCTGTCAGGAAGAGTGCATCGACCTGCCAACCAAACAGGATGCCGCCGATGGAAACCAGGCTGATCACGACCAGCACATCATGTGCCATGGCAATGATGGCGCAAACGCCGTAACGGAAAGCGTTGGGGATGCCACGGAAGGCAAAGGTGATGTAGATGATCACTGCGATGGCTGCCATCGCCACAGCCAAACCAGCGCGACCAGCAACTTCTTGACCGATGGTCGGTCCAACTGAATCCAGCCGGATAATATTTACTGCGCCGCCGGAAACGGTTTCAAGTTCATTGACGACCGCATTGCTGACCTCGTCCGACATGAAGGACGAGCGGATGATCAGGGTGCTGTTTTCGGTTGTGGTTACCTGTGCATCCGTGACGCCCTGATCGTTGTAGGTTTTCAGTACATCATCAGTCGAAGGAAGCGTTCCGGAAGCGAAGGACACTTCCATGAGTGAGCCGCCTCTGAAGTCGATCGACAGAGGAAGCCCTTTGACGATCATGATGATCAACCCGGGGATAATCAAAACCAGGGAAAGGGCAAAGAAAATGTAGCGTTTACCGAGAATATCTAACATGGTGCGCTCCTTAATCCAAAACCCCGAACCATTTGAGGTGTTTGGAGTCAGGTTTCATGCGGTCAACCGCGGTTGTGAGCAGCGTGCGGGTGATCACAAGCGCAGTGAAAATGGAGACGACGATACCCAAACCGAGGGTGAAGGCGAAGCCTTTCACGATGGTTGCCCCAAACTGGGAGCCAAACCAGAAGAGGATGATGCAGGTGATGAGGGTGGCGATATTGGAGTCGCGGATGGAAGGCAGTGCACGCTTCCAGGCCAGTTCCAGCGCCTGCATGAACGTTCGACCGCCGCGCAATTCTTCCTTCAAGCGCTCAAAAATGAGGATGTTCGCGTCCAACGCTGAACCTGTGGAAAGCAGGAAGCCCGCGATACCCGGCAGAGTCAGCGTGACGGGAATGACGCGGAATAGAGCCAGAGTGATCAGGGCATAGCACAGGATTGAAAGCGAAGCCATCAGGCCTGGAATACGGTAGTGGATCGTCATGAATAGAATGACGATGGTGAAACCGATCAAACCCGCGATCAGGCTTTTGTTCAAAGAGTCGGCGCCGAGGGTTGGGCCGATCACGCGCGTCTCCACCACCTTGAAGGGGATGGGCAGTGCGCCATAACGCATCTGGATGGCCAGGGCATTCGCTTCATCATAGGTGAAGTTACCAGTGATGCGTCCCTGTCCGTCGGGAATGACACTTTCAATAATCGGGGCTGAGATAACCTGCTTATCGAGAACGATTGCCAGGTATTTGCCTACATTATTCGTGGTGTATTCGCGGAACAGGCGCGCGCCTTCCGTGTCCAATTCAAACAGGATTTCATATCCACCGGTCTGATTAACGGATACACCAACATCTTTGAGGTTGACGCCGGTCATCAAAGTGGGCCAGACGGTATCGGTCAAGGGATTGCCGGTGGTCTCGGTTGCCGGTGTTTGTTCGGCATTGGCATCCACACCAAAGTTGGTCTTTATGATGGTCCCAGGAGGGGCCGGGGTGGTGCCGAGATCGACAAATTCGAGCAGACCAGTTTCGCGAATGGTCGCGGTGATTTTTTCGGGGTCTGATTGACCGGGAAACTCACCGAC
>JACRAG010000588.1 GCA_016213455.1 Anaerolineae bacterium
AGCGAGTGGGTGGCAGGGGCAAAGTAGCGGCTGCGCGAAAGCAGGACCGAGGGCAGGTGATGTTCGTGCGCGCCGATCAATGTGAGGCGCGAGCGCACGTTGGATACATTGCCTTTGTCGTCGATGAAATCATCTTCGCGGTAGCGCAGGATGCCTTGATCGGGATCATCAAAGTAGAAATATACGTCATATTCTCGATAATGACGTTTGCGGATGATGCGAATATCGCTGTGGGTCATGGCATCGATCAGCGGTTTGAGATCTTGTACGGCAACTTTGGCCTGGATTTCAAAAGATTCTTCTTCCATCGCACCACCAATCGCGACCAGTTTGGAAAGTACAGATTGTTCGCGATGAATCAGGAAACGGTCGATGCGCCTGGCATATTCCTGGCTGGCGATGAGCAGTTCGCTTTCGTTGAGAGTCAACAACACATGGTTTTGCATCAACCAGCGCCCATTCACCATCACGTCCGAGACATCCGTCGATTTGGAGGCGTAGACTATTTGCGCATAGGCGCCATTGGGGTCGCGTTCGAAGCGCGGCGCATTGTGCAGGGGATTGATGTTGACCAGGATCAGGTCGGCGCGTTTACCCGCTTCGATGGAGCCGGTGATGTGTCCGAGGTGCATGGCTTGCGCGCCCAGTCGGGTTGCCATCAACACAGCTTGCTGGGCGGGCAGGGCGGTGGGGTCACCGCTGGCGCCTTTTGCGAGGAAGGCAGCCAGGCGCATTTCTTCGAACATATCCAGGTCGTTATTGGAGGCGGGGCCATCCGTACCGATGCCGACATTCAAACCGACCTGCAACATGCGGTTGACCGGCGCAATTCCGGAAGCCAGCTTCAGGTTGGAGGAGGGATTGTGCGCCACGCCTGCGCCGGCGTGCAGCATGGTGCGCATTTCGCCTTCGTCGATGTGCACACAGTGGGCGGCGAGGACCTTGGCTTCAAATAGACCTTGCTTCTTGACGTAGGGAATGACCGGCATGCCCTGATCGCGGCGCATATTTTCTACTTCCTGCGCTGTTTCGGAAAGGTGGGTGTGGAGGGGAACATCAAATTCAGCTGCCAGGGCTGCGGTGGCTCGCAGGATTTCATCTGTGCAGGTGTAAGGCGCGTGTGGGGCGACGGATGGCACGATCAACGGGTGATCTTTCCAGCGCGAGATGAAATCTCGTGACATGGCGAGAGACTCTTCAAAGAATTGTGCATCGGGGGTGGGGAATTTCAGCACGGTCTGGGCACACAGCGCGCGCATTCCGGCTTCAGCCGTGGCTTTGGCAATATCTTCCTCAAAATAATACATATCCGCAAAGGTGGTGATGCCGGAGCGGATCATCTCGGCGCAGGCGATCTGCGTACCCAGGCGCACAAAGTCAGGAGAGACAAATTCGCGTTCCACTGGCATCATATATCCCAAAAGCCACACATCCAGGCGCAAATCGTCTGCCAGACCACGCAGCAGGGTCATGGGAACATGGGTGTGCGCGTTGACCAACCCCGGCATGAGCACTTTTCCGCCGCAATCGATGGTTTGGGCGGCTTCGTACCGGGTTTGCAATTCTTCCGCAGGACCAACCGCGATGATCTGGTCTTTGTTGATGGCGACAGCGCCGTCCCTGAATTGGCGTAATTCCTGATCCATGGTCAGGACATGGGCATGGGTTAAAAGCAGATCAACAGTCGGCATGACACGCTCCTATTGTGTAAGGGTTCGACGAAGATAGTCTAATGCAGTGTGTACTGCCCAGGCGGCGCCCAATTGTGGCGGTCCGCCGTAGAAACGGGTATGGTTGTGATCGCCTCCGGGGGTGTGGACCAAAATGCCCACCTCCTGTTTATCGTCACCTGGCAGGTAACTGGTCGCCAGCACAATGTCAACCCCGACGCTGTCAGCCAGAGCTGCCGCATCCGGCGCGAGGGAAGCGCCGGGGCAGGCGGTAGACTCCACCCGCACCAGGTCCGGCGCCAGGCCTGCGCCGATTAGACGCGCCCGCAATTCTCCAGCGAGACCGCATTCGAGGGCAGCCATTCGCCAGCCCTGCTGTGCAAGCAGCTTGAATACCACGCTCTCCAGCGTTTCCGTGTCAGCGCCATAAATGGCAGCGCCACAGCGCGTGCGGATGTCCGCTTCAATCTCAGCGATCATGCGATCGGCTTCTTCCAGGCTGGCGGCTTTGGCTGTAATGCGAATGTCACATTGGCCGGGATGCGCCAGCAACCCCACGGTGGGGTTGTGCAGGCGTTCCAGATCGCCAATCCACTCGTCGATCTGTGATTCTCCAACCCCGGCAGTGTGCAGCACGCGCGCTTTAATCAGCCCGGAAAGCTGGTAGCGTTTCTTCAGGTAGGGGATGACCTCGTTTTGGTATAGGTATTCCATTTCACGCGGGACGCCGGGAAGGCTGATCACACAGGCTTCACCCTGTTCGCCGATGAAAGCCGGCGCAGTGCCGACCGGGTTGGACACCGGGATAGAGCCCGCGGGAATCCAGGCCTGGCGCATGTTGTTGGGTGAAGGTTGGCGTCCATACCGCTGGATCATGCGGCTTTGGATTTGTTCCCAAAGCGCCGGGCTGTAAACCAATTCCACGCCCAGCGCGCTGGCGACTGCCTGGCGGGTGGGATCATCCACGGTAGGACCCAGCCCGCCCGTGGTGATGACAATTTCACTGCGCTGCATTGCGTCGCGGATCACGGCGGCGATGCGCTCTTCATTGTCGCCGATGGTGGTGGTACGGTAAAGATCGACGCCCAGATCTCTCAGGGCGCGGGCAAGGTAACGGG
>JACRAG010000589.1 GCA_016213455.1 Anaerolineae bacterium
GGTGATATTACGCAGCAGGCGCACATTGTGCTGGATGGCGCCCAAATCTACTTCGATCCAGTTGGTCTGCCCATTGGAATGCATGCGCGAAATTATACTTTGAAACCCTGTCCCGCACTGCGCCAAACCCGCCGCCGGAACCGTCCAGGCTGGCTAATTCCAGGAATGGATCACCGTGAAATTTCGATTAATTGTCCGACAAATCCCAACCATCCGGAAAACCAATGTATAATTCGCCCGTTATGAGCTCTTTTTCATTTAAACAAATCGCAACCAATGGCGCTGCCCGCGCAGGCGTCTTCACCACCCCGCATGGGGAGATCCAGACGCCCATCTTCGCGCCTGTGGGTACGCAGGCTACCGTAAAAACCCTCACACCCGCTCATCTGACCGATCTGGGTGCCTCGCTGGTCCTCTCCAACACCTACCATCTCTATCTGCGTCCCGGCGCGGATCTGGTGGCTGAAATGGGCGGTCTGCACCAGTTTATGCAATGGCCCAACCCCATGCTGACCGACTCGGGCGGTTTTCAAGTCTTTTCTCTCGCAGATATGCGCAAGATCGACGAAGACGGGGTCACTTTCAAAAGCCACATCGACGGTTCGATGCACCGCTTCACTCCGGAAATTTCCATCGGTATTCAAGAAAAATTGGGCGCCGATATCATCATGGCCTTTGACGAGTGCGCCCCACCTCATGACCGCGCTTACAATGAACGCGCCATGGCGCGCACACATGCCTGGGCGGAACGCTGCCTTAAGGCAAAAACGCGTTCCGATCAGGCTCTCTTTGGCATCGTCCAGGGCGGCGTGTTCCCCGACCTGCGCGCCCGCTCTGCCGAGTTCATCGCATCGTTGGACCTTCCCGGTCACGCGATTGGCGGGCTTTCGGTCGGCGAGAGCAAAGAGGAAATGAATGCGATGCTTGAAGTGGTCACTCCCCTTCTGCCAGCCGACAAACCGCGCTACCTGATGGGCGTGGGCTCGCCAGAAGACCTGATCAACGGCATCGCACGCGGGGTGGATATCTTTGACTGCGTGCTTCCCACCCGGTTGGCGCGCCATTCATCCGCCATGACACGCACGGGCCGGCTCAATTTGATGAACGCCATTTTTGCGCGCGACCCGCAGCCCATCGACACAGATTGCACCTGTTACACCTGCCGCACCTTCACACGCGCCTACCTGCGACACCTGATCGTAGCAAAAGAGACTCTGGCAGGTACTTTAATCTCCATTCACAACATCCACACGCTGCTTCAACTGGTGCGGGATGCCCGCCAGGCCATTCTCGACGGACGCTTTGAGACCTTCGCCGGCGAGTTTCTTGCATCCTACAAACCACGCGGCAGACACGCAGCGCCTTCGCACACCTAAGGAGTCCCATGTCCCTTCTTCAAGCCATCATTCTCGGCATCATCCAGGGTTTGACCGAATTCCTGCCCGTTTCCAGTTCTGCCCACCTGGTCATTACTCCCTACCTGCTCAACTGGAAGCTGGATCCCCAATTCGCTTTCACCTTTGATGTCCTCGTCCAGGACGGAACCCTGGTTGCCGTGATCCTTTATTTCTGGAAAGACCTTTGGCAGATCGCCAAAGCATTTGTCCTGGGGTTGGTTCAGCGCAAGCCCTTTGCTGATGAACAATCCCGCCTGGGCTGGTACCTGATCCTGGCGACCATTCCAGCCGGTTTGTTCGGGTTGTTCGTCAAACCCTATGTCGAAGCCGCATTCGCTTCTGCCATCGCCACGGCATTGTTCCTCTTCGTCACAGCGGCATTTCTGTTGACTGCTGAACGCTGGGGTAAACGGTCCCGTGACCTAAGCCACTTCGACTGGAAGGATGCCCTGGTCATGGGTCTTTTCCAGGCATTGGCAATCTTCCCCGGGGTTTCCCGCTCGGGTTCAACCATCACCGGCGGCATGTTGCGCCAGCTGGACCGCCGTTCGGCAGCCCGGTTTTCATTCCTCATGTCCGTCCCGGTGATGATCGCCGCCGGCGCGCTGGAAACAGTGGACGCGCTGCAAATGCCCGGGTTCATCAGCGCTCTGCCGGTCATACTTGCTGGTTTTCTGGCTGCCGGCGTGGTTGGCTTTCTCTCCATCCACTGGCTGCTCTCCTTCCTGCAAAAACGCTCCCTCACCGCTTTCGCCATTTATTGTGTCGCTTTCGGCGCCTTGACCCTGGTTGTGGCGCTGCTGCGATGATCCGAGACGAAATTTAATCAATTAACGGTACACTGTTCGTATGAAATGGTTCTTCGTTTTGTCGATGCTTGTGACAGCCCTGGTGGCGGTGGCCTGCACGACCGTGGCAACCCCCACTGCGCCGCTCGCGGCTCAATGGTTGAATGTCGCCTCCGACTCTGCCCTGAATATCCACCGCGGGCTGATGGCCGAATGCACCCCTTCCGGTTACGGCGTGGCATACGAGACAATCCTCTCACCAGCCAGCGAACCGACCAACGCCGATTTGATCCTTACCTGGGGTAAAACCCGCGAAATCGAGGGATTTTCCGCTGAGATTGGTCGGGATGAACTGGTGGCGATTGTCAACCCAGACAATTCCATCCCCAGTATCAACCTGGACGACTTGCGTTTGATTTACCAGGGCCAGTTAACAGATTGGGATTGGCAGGCAGTCGGGGGACCTTCCGGGGTGCTGACCGCATACGCTTACACGCCGTTGGCTGCCGAAACAAACGTGCTGAAAGCCGGGGGTCTGTTTACTGACAATGCCCCCCTCTCTCGCGAGGTGGTGCAGGCGCCTTCCACCGGCGAAATGCGCTCCGCGATCGCCAACGATCCAGGTGGAATCGGTTTTCTGGCGCGCAGTTGGGTGGATGAAAGTGTCAGAGTCTTGCCGGTGAATGGTCTGCCGGCTGGCGCCTGGCAGGTTCCCCTGCTCTCCATCAGCTCCACAGAACCGCAGGGCGCAGCCCGTGACTGGTTGCTGTGCGTACAGCAGGGATTGAACTGATGTCCATCCAGGTGACCATACGTGGCGAACAACGCAAGCTGGAAGCCGACGCCATCACCGTGGTGGAGGCGCTGAAACTGCTCAACATTCCCCCCGATCTGTTTATGGTCATCCGCGACGGCCTCATTCTCGACGGCGATGAACTGTTAATAGACGGCGACCAGGTTCAACTGGTTGGCGTGATTTCCGGCGGCTCAGCGTAAAAGTCGCGCGTTAATCTCGCGGATCGACTCGCTGTAGCGATCCAGCTCCACCCGCAAAGCCGCAGGATCCTGGTAGCGCATCCGCCGCGCCAGGAAGGCATATTCCTCGCTGCCGGGGTCCGGCAGGGTCACATCTTTGGCATTGCCGCGCACCATCCGCAGCGAATCGATCAACCAGCGCAGGAAGGTGTGCGCTTTGCGCAGGTGCACATAATCCTCTTCGCTGATCACACCGTTCCGGGCCAGGGCTGCCATGGCTTCGCGCGTGTTGGTCAGGCGAAGATCCGCGTGCGCCAACCCGTTTGCAATTTGTAAACCCTGCACCAGGTATTCCACATCCACCA
>JACRAG010000569.1 GCA_016213455.1 Anaerolineae bacterium
AGGGCGGCATAATAAAAGGCCACATCCTGGGGCAGATAGGTTGGTTCCTTGATGTCAAAGCCCGCCAACTTTTCGGCGTCCGCAATCGACATCAGGCACTCCGGATCCAACGCATCCGCCGCCAGCGCGGATTGGCCCGTCAACCCCTCGGCCATGCGCAGCAGATCCAGGTTGGTCACCCCGCCGGTTGTTGCACAACCTCCGCTGGCGGAATATATTTCAAACACCTGGTCCCCCATGTCCCAGCTATAACGCGGCGCCAGCGCAAAGGAATAAGGCGAGTTGGTGCTCTCTGCGATGCCGCTGCAGCCCCAACTGGCGCGCCGCCAGCCCAGCAGGTGCTCGGCCTGGCTCGCGCCTGCCAGCTCAACTGCTTCGCGAGTGAGCGCGTAATCCGGCCAACCCGACACCTCCGCCAGCGCCGACGCACCAGCCTTGGGTCCCTGTGCGATCAGCAAAATCACGTCCTGCGCCTCCGCATGGCGGTACTGCAGGCATACGCTGCGAGTCGGCTCATCCACCGAAACCTCCGCCAAGGTATACCCATCCGGCAAAACCGCCGGCTCGCGAACGGTGTACCCAACCCTGGCGCTGATTTCCGCCAGCTTGCCAGTCGTGGAAGGCGCACCGGTTTCCGCCTGTTGATCCTGTGCCGGAACACTCGCAAGCGTCTCCTGGATTGGGGTTGCCAGCGCCTCCGGCCCTGCGGTCGGGTCCATGGATTGCGGAGCCGCCTGCGCCTGGCAGGCTGCAGCGCTGATGATCCATGCGACGCCGATGAAGATTTGAAAACCCTTTTTCATTTTTATCCTTAGATCGTTTTCTATCGAGGTTGTGAAATATTGCACAGTCTACCATCTCGCAACGTTGATAACTTGACGATCCATCAACGTTTTACCAACTTTAACGCATCGAAAAAGAAAAATCGCCCATTTTGATGGGCGATTAGACAATCTTGAACTCTCATCCATATGAACGGGATGCTTAAAACCGGCAGCCTGGGATTACCCCATCATGCCAGGCCCCAATACGCCTGAACCTGCGCGTACATCTCGTCCAGGCTGTATTCGCCATCCACCACGATGCGCTTGTAAGCATACGTTTCAGCCTGGCGCAGCATCTCCTGCCCAAAGAGATGATCGCGCATCATCCAGTTCTCAAATGCCTGGTGAGGATCTTCGCAATCCTGCAGGATGGATTGTATCCACGGTCGCTGTTGGTAATGATGAAGCTGAAAAGCCAGGGTCGGCACCATCACGATCACCCGTTCAGGACGGGCATGAAGCGGCGCAACCAGGTCCGGCAGCAGTCCCGCACCCTCGAGCAGAACCTTGTCCGCCGGGTCAAATTGAGCCAGGTCTTCCACAATCATTTCAAAACGCTCACGGTAATAGACCAGCTCTTCCTGCACCTGAGCCTCGACCGGGCGCATCCAGATCTCATTCCAGGTTCGCCGGATAAACGCGTGCATCACCGGATGCCGGTCAGGCTGGATGCGTTTCCCATGTTCGTCGCCGTGATCATCCACTTTGTAATATTGGAACCCGTGCGCCGCAGACAGGCGTTCAGCCAGGGTGCTTTTTCCACTGCAAGGTGAACCAGACAAAATATACGCCTGGGACAGGATCGCTTGACCTTTAGAATTCATTTGGTTATACCTTACCACGCCAATCAATCCACCAGGATCAACCAGGCGTTCCAGCTTGCCGACGCCAGCAGTGCAGCCACCACAACCACCAGCCCAAAGATCGCCGTCATATTGCCGAACCAGATCGCGATGCTGACTGCCATTAATCCCAAGGAGGCGAGCAGGGGTAGGGAAACAAACAATAGTCCTGCCAGGGTCACCGAAGCCAGCGCGACCGTAGAATAGAAAAGCTGCCAGTTGCGAAGCTCTTGATTGAAATCAGGCATTGGGTTATCAATCCCGCTGAATGATATCGCCGGGACGGGGCTTTTGTTGCTTGTTGGGATTATAACGCTGTCAGTGCACAAGCTCTTCGAGATACTGGGTGCGCGGAGCGGGCTGTTCGGCTGGATAGCCCAAATAAACCAGTCCCTGCGGCACGACATCCTCCGGAATGTTCAAAATCCGGCGGATGGAAGGCGGGTGAAAACCGCCAATCCACACCGAACCCAGGCCCATCGCCGTCGCCGCGATGAGGATGTTTTCGATCGCCGCGCTGCAGTCGATCACACCGTCACTCCCCCACGGGATCAGCGCCGGATAGCTGCACACCACAATGATCAACGGCGCGTTATAGTCGCCCCACCGCTCGATGCTGCCTTTGATCTGGCTCACTGTCTCCTCATCGGTGACAACGATGAATTCCCAGGGCTGGATATTGCAGGCGGAAGGCGCAGCCATGGCTGCCTGCAACAACGTCACAATCTTCTCGTGCTCCACGGCACGGTTGTCTTGATAATGCCGGATGCTTCTCCTGCCGTACAGGACGTCAAAAACGATCTGTTCTTTTTGATCCATCAAGTTGACTCCAGGTATGGGGTTTTGCAATGTCGCTGCCGGCAGTCCATGCCGGGCGGATTGATTATAACCATGCACTGCTTGCAGCGCAGACCGGATTTATTGCCAGAAAGGATTAAGCCGGTGATGAAGCGCCGGGCTGCTTGTGACCCACGAAAATAAATATCAAGCCGCGCAAATCTTCGATGATCTGCTCCGTGGCAAACACGGATTCCACCAGCCGCCATGGACGGTCCATGTTTTCTTGCGAAATCGCCATGCGTTTGAAAAGCAGCCGCAGCATGGGATTCAACACCCGCAGTGGACCGGCCGCTGTAAGCTTCGGTCCCACACACACAATGCGCGCGCCGGGTTTCATCACCGCGTGAATTCTCTGGAGCCCTGCCACCGAATTGAACACATCATGCATGGCGAACAATAGCGCGCCGTCAAATTGCGCATCCCCATCGATCTCTTCCGCCACAGCCTCAACCAGGCTGATATTCTGCCAGCCCGCTTGGGCAACACGTTTTTCCGCCACGCTGATCATGCTCCGGCTGGGTTCAATCCCCAGGATCCTGCCACATGCGCCAACCGCTGCTTCCAGCTGCGGAAAACTGGCGCCCGTTCCACAGCCCACGTCCAGCACCAATGAGCCGTTCTGCAAGCCGAGGCAGGCAACCGCCTTTTTCCGCACAGCCACCGTGAAGTGCATCAAGCCGTCCGGCAGCCTGGCGATGTGCCGGTATTTGCGCTCAATTTGCTCTTGATACGATGTCATAGAGCATACTTTCCCTGTCAATTTCACCTGTCGCAGGCAATCCGCTTATACCAAAACCCTCGACGATTTCTTCTGTGGAAAAAATTCCGTAAACAAGGCAATATAATCGCCGAGCTTTTCCACGTCCGGCTGGTGGAACTCAAAGGTGACGCCGTTGCATTTTTCAATCAGCCGTCCGTCCAACGTGTAGGTTTTCCGGAAACGGCATGTGCCATCTTTTTGGTTGTGACAATGGTGACAGTCGCCGTGCTCGCCGGTGAACACGGCTTTGATGTGCGGCGGGGCATTTTCGATGAACTTTCGGTGTTTATCGATGTCATTCAAGAACAGCCGCAGCACAATGCTCGACTCGCGAACATAGATGCGGGCATAGACATTGGCGCTTTTGACACCTGAGCGCCGGTAAATCAACATATACTTTCCCCAGCAGTAGCCGTCGCCGATTTTGTTGCCATAATCGTATCCGAGCCGGGTCATTTCGTCATCAAACGCGCGGATGAAAAGTTTGTCCGAGTCAGCGATAAAATCAAAGCGATCTTCCTGCAAAATCTCAATCATCCCACCCCTCCATGAGCGTAAATTCCATCGGTTTGCCGGGCCGAAATCCCAAATGAAATGCCATTTATTATTATGTCATAAAGTGATGCAACGTGGGATAACGATCGGGGCGCACATTTCAAATCCTCGCCGGGCTTGCGGTGATATAATTTTTCATCATCACCCCCTTTATCCGTAAACAATCTAACTTTATCCGTAGCAATTCTATTCTTCCTTCGAAAGGATTTGCTATGCGCATCGCGTCACCATTGCCGCTGCTCACAGCGCTGACTCTGTTGGTGTC
>JACRAG010000570.1 GCA_016213455.1 Anaerolineae bacterium
AACAGCGACAGGAAACCGTATTGCACGCCGATGACTTTGTGGTCAAAGCTCAGCCCCCAATAGCGTTTGCCGCCTGACGGCTCGACGACATTCTCCGGTTCTTCCACCTCTTCGCCTTTGGCCATGCGGAACCAGTCGTTGAATGCACCCAGCGCGATGAGGAAACAGAAGGCGGATATGAAGCCGCCGACAACCCAGGCGGGCTCGGCTTTAAGCCGGGCGCCAGAGATGGCTTGAATGGCGGTCACCAGACCGTAGCCTGCTGCCATGCCCACGACCTGAGCCAGAATGCCACGTACCATGCCGATCGATAAAAAGTTTTTCATAGGTTAAGCCTCCGTGGATGCTTCAGGTCTATTTGACAGTCTTGATGAACGCAATCAAGTCGTTGATCTGCTCGTCGGTGAGCAGCTGGCTGTACGTTCCGGGCATAACGCTGGCTGGATAGCCTTCGACGATTTGAGCGTTGGGTTCAACGATAGATTTCAACAGGTAAGCATCGTCACTGAGTACGGTCGTGCCGTCTGCCAGTGTGACTTCTTCGCCAGCGGCGCCTTTCCAGGTGGGACCGACCAGTTTGCTGCCATCCAGGGAGTGGCAGGAAATGCAGCCGTTGTTCTCAGCCCATTTTTGTCCGCGCGCCACCGGGTCGGTCAGATTGGCGCTGACTTCCTTGGATACCCAGGCTTCGAAATCCGCCTTGCTGACCACTTTGACCACGGCGTTCATGTTGGCATGTGCGCCACCACACAGTTCTGCGCACAGCAGCTTGTACTCCCCAATCCGGTTGGGATTGATGCGCAGCTGCTTGACCAGGTTTTCACCGGGGAGGGCGTCCTGTTTCACCCGAAATTCTGGAACCCAGAAGGAGTGAATTACATCGCGGGAAGTCAGGCTGAGCAGCACCTGGCGGTCCACCGGCAGAACCAGTTCGCGGGAAGTGATGCCGTAATCGGGGTAATCGAATACCCAGGCCCATTGGAAACCCGTGACGGTTACATTCAACGCCTGGGGCTCTGCCACGCGGGTTTCTGCCAGGTTGCGCGCCCCAACGAAGGAAAAGGCCAGCACGGTGCCCAACGGAATGATGGTCCAGATGATTTCCAGGGTATTGTTTCCCTTGAAATAGGCGCCATCTGCTTGCTCACCCCGTTTACTGCGGAACATCACCAGGCTGTACCCGATGAACACCATGATCAGGGAAAACAGCAGAGCGATGAAGAAGAAGTGGGCATTAAATAACCGGTCAATGGTGATGGCCTGGGTGCTGGCAACGACCGGCAGCAAGCCGATGTTGGCGAGCAGGAAGTACAGGATGAATGTGGAAACCACGACCAGTAAGCCCGCGATTACAAGATGTTTGACATTTCCCTTCATAGGGGCGCTCCTTTGGGCGGATTTGGGTTCGGACGGTTGCTGCCATTGATCGTTCAACCAGTTTTCGGCTTGCGCAGGGGTCAGGGTGTGGCGATCATAAACCACCACGGCGCCACTGGCCTGCAGCGACACCAGTACCACCTGCATGGGCCGGTCACCGGCGATGAAATGGCTGAGGAATTCTTCACGGTGAATGGTTTTATCGTCGTAATCGACGATGACGAGGTCCGGCTGCCAGGAATCCAGCTTGGCGAGTGTCTCCCCCATGCTGCTCGCCAGGATGAATTCGACGGCGTTTTTCCCCCAGCGTTCGCCGTACAGTTTTTGCAGTCCTTTCCCGAACAACGGGTTTGCCGATGCAATTAACACCCGGTGGATGTGCGCTTGTTGGCTATGATCCATAAAACCCGCTCCATGACAAGACTGAAGTATGCGGTCATTGTACGCATTCGGCCAGGCGGATGCTATCCGCTGGCCTTGCGCAAGCGGGTTATCTTGTTTGCGAAGAGGGGTGATTTACGAATCACCCTGAGCGGGTGATGGGGTGGGTGATGCTGGATGGGGATTCAGGCGGCAATCCAGGTGCGCAAGTGAGTTTGCAGGCAGGATAGGCTGGGTGGGGAAGGTCGCGTAAAAAGGCAGGCAACCAGGTCAAAGCTGGTAATCCGCTTTGGTTGGCATCGACAGGAATCCATTGGAGCGTTTAGGCGTTTTTCTTGAGCAGGCCGAGCTGGGTGGCTTTGCCGACCGCTTCGGTGCGGTTGGAGGCTTCGAGTTTTTCGATGATGTGGCGAATGTGCGTTTTGACGGTGTTTTCCGAAATATACAGTTTGACGCCAATCTGCAGGGTGGTGAGCCCTTCCGCCAGGCAGCCCAATACTTCCAGTTCGCGATCGGAGAGCAGGCTGGTAGGTGGGTCGATGAGCGAATGAGAGGCGGCGTTGATTACATTACCAATCACTTCAGGAGAGAGCGCGCCTTTCCCACTGGCAACAGATCGCAGCGCCATGCGAAGCTCTTCTGGCTCGGTGTTTTTCAGAATGTAACCGTTGGCTCCGGCGCGAATCGCGCCCAGCAGGTCCGCATCGTTTTGAGATATGGTCAGCATCAGGATTCGCACCGGATTTTTCTGCTTGCGCAGGGTTTGCACCAGGGCGATACCGTCCATGACCGGCATGTTGACGTCCAGCAACAGGATGTCCGGATGGGTGCGGGCGATGACTCCCAGGGCTTCATTGCCATCGCCGGCTTCACCGACCACCTCAAATTCAGGCATATCACTGAGCAGGCCAATCAGGCCGCGACGAAATAGGGCGTGATCGTCCACCACCACCATACGATAATGCTCGGCTGTCATGCGTTGGTCTCCTTGAGTGTGGCAGGCAGGCTTAACTTCACGGTCGTTCCGCACTGCGGCTGGCTGATGATTTGGAAGTCAGCGCCGATCGATTCGGCGCGTTCGCGCATTCCGCGCAGTCCATATTGGGCGATGCTCGGCAGGTCGTCGGGGTCAAAACCCTGCCCGTCGTCGATGATTTCGATGATCAATTCACCGCTCCATTCGCGCAGCGAGATGAGCACGCGGTTGGCCTGGGCATGTTTGCGCACGTTATTGAGCGCTTCCTGAACGATGCGCACCAGCTGCGCCTGAATTTCGGGCAGCAGATCCAGGTCAGTCGCTTGAAAGTCATAATCCACACGGATGGTCTGTCCATTCTGGAAGGCCCTTCCAAGCTGGCGCAACAACGCCGGCAGCGTATCTTCGGGGGCGAAGCGCAGGTTGTCGATCGCCTGGCGGATGTCATTGTAGGCGTCATTGAGCGCACGGTGGTTTTCACCCAGTAAACGTTCCAGGCGGGCGATGTCGGTGTTGTGGAGCGCGGTTTGCATCTGATTGGCCTGCATCTTCAAGAAGGCCAGGGTTTGCGCCAGTCCGTCGTGGATTTCCCGCGCCAGGCGGGTGCGTTCCTGGATGACCAGGGTGTACTCGAGGGTCAGAGTCTGGCGTTCGTTTTCCACCATCAGGGCTGCCTGTGCGGCTGCGGTTTGCAGCAGGTTCACTTCGCGGGGGGTAATGCCGCCGGGCTGGCGAGAGAACCCTGCCAGGATGCCCATGGACTGACCCTCGGGCAGCATTAAGGGCACTGCTTGAGCGGTGAAGGGTGCAGACAGACTGGTGAGGGCATCTGGCTGCGGGTCGGCAGCGATTTCGGGCGGCAGCGGCGGCAGGTGCCCGGACTGAACGCGCAGGTTGGAGAGGCGTTCGTCTGAAAGGGGACGGACCCGCAGCACCAGCGCTTCCAGCCGCAGCGCATTACGCGTGGCATCCAAAAAACTTTGCAGGTTTTCGTGCAGGTTGCTGCGCGGAGAACGCAAGCGGTGGAGCTGGCGCAATACGGTCAATTCCTGGTTGTGCAGGCGCACGGTTTCCACTGCCAGCGCCATTTCAGAAAGGATGCTTTCCAGAAAGCGGTGCTGTTCGTCGTCAATGAAGCCCTCTGGGGATAGATAGACGTTCACCATGCCCAGCGCCCGGTCTCCGAGGGAGAGCGGCAGGCAGAAGATGGCGATGGATTCGCGTATGTGCCCAACTTTGAGCGGACAGGAATGACCAGATGGCGCGTTCTGCAACTGGCAGGTGCTGCAGCGCTCACGGGTTTGTTCAGAGATGAGATGCTCAGCCCAACCTTTGAGAACCGGCTCCGGCAGTCCACCGAAAGTGTAAGCCGGCATGGGTTGTCCCCAGGTATCAAAGGGCACAAAGGATACACCAATGGCGTTGGTCAGGTTGTTGACAGCCGACAGGGCAGCCTGGACCAGGGTGTGCTCATCACGCGCATTGGCCAATTCGCGGTTCAAGCGCAATACGGTTTCAAGCCGGCGAGTCGTCTCTTCCAGGCGCGCATCGAACTGGATGGAGCTGATCTTGTTCTCGCGAATCCGGCGAAGGAGAACCAGAGTGGTTACCACTGCCGCAGCGGCGATGGC
>JACRAG010000577.1 GCA_016213455.1 Anaerolineae bacterium
CCGGATGCCGGCAGCGCCTTGCTCATCCCGCTCACTCTATCGGCCAAACCACGCGGCGGGCTGATTTTGCTCAGCCCCTATTCCAAACGCGCCTGGACAGAGAGTGAACAAAATTTGTTGGCCTCGGAAACCGAGCATATCGCGCAGCTGCTTCAGCAGCGCAGCCAGACCACAGACCCAGAGGTTATTTTCACCCCGACCGCTGAAACCACCGTACCGCCAGCCAATCCGGATGGCGACATGGAACAGCTGCGAGCCAGCCTGGTGATTTTGGGAGACGAACTGGAAGCGCTCCGCCAGGACAACGAAGAGTTGACGCGTGAAAATTTACGCCTGCGCATTCCCCAGGGCAGTGACCTGGCTGGCATTCTCGCCGTGCAGCAGGAGACCCAGGACCTCGTTCATTCCTTGCAGGCTGAAAATCAGCGCCTGCAGATGGAAATTGCGCAAGCCCGCCTGGGTATTGGCCCCACCATCATGGAATCGGGCTCACAACCTCAGGAAACGCCTGTCAATCCGCAGATGGAAAATGAACTGCGTTTCACCCTGCAGGAACTGGCCCGGCTGCAAAACCTGCTGGCCTCTTCCAACGTGCGCGCGCTGGAATTGGAACGCAAACTCAACCAATCCACCATGCTGGCGCCTGAGGATGTGGAAGTGATCGCTTCCATCGTCCAGGAGCTGCGCCAGCCGATGGCCTCCGTGATGGGCTACACCGATCTGCTGCTGGCTGAAACGGTGGGCATCCTCGGTAGCTTGCAGCGCAAATTCCTGGAGCGCATCCGCGCTGCCACCGAACGGCTGCGCGGTTTGCTCGACGATCTCGTACAAATCACCGCGCAGGGCGGTACCGCCATGGAGCTGGTGCACCAACCGGTGGACCTGGCAGCCGTGATCGACTCGGCGTTGACGGATATTTCAGCGCGCATGCGCGAGAAGAACATCAACCTGAGCATTGAAATTCCAGCCGAACTGCCTCAACTCTATGCCGACCGCGAAGGGCTGCAGCATATCATCAGCCAGCTGCTGCAAAATGCCAATGTGGTTACCCCGGAAGATGGCACAGTTGCCCTGCGTGCGGGCCTGACCCGGGAAGAAGAACGCGAATACCTGATTCTCCAGGTAACCGATGAAGGCCAGGGCATCGCGTCCGATGACTTGCCCTATGTATTCACCCGGCGCTTCCGGGCTGACCGCGTGCTCATCCAGGGACTGGGCGACACCGGCGTGGGCATGTCGATCGCCAAGAATATGGTCGAAGCCCACGGTGGACGCATCTGGGTGGACAGCCAGCCCGGCAAGGGCAGCACTTTCTCCGTCCTGCTGCCCTTCCGCGCCAACCATAAAGAATGAAGACCTTCAGTTCGATCGCGGTTGGTTTCTTTCTCATCCTGGCCTCCCTGACCATGGTATCGGGTGCGCTGATCATGGCGACTGCCGAAGGCGACCTGCAGTTCACCCCCACCTTCCCGCCCACCGAGACGATGGGACTGCCCACGCCTGGTCAGGATACCCCGACCCCACGACCGACCTATACCCCACCGCCGCCCACCGCCTGCCCGCCGCCGCCCGGATGGGAAGCCTTTGTGATCCAAAACGGCGACACCCTGGATGCGCTGGCGCAGGTTCACCTGGTCAGTGTGGAGCTGATCACCCAGGCCAACTGCCTGCTCAGCACCACCCTGCTCCCGGGCAGCCTGATCTACCTGCCGCCCCTGCCCACCCCGACCGCCACTGCCACGCTGGAGCCTTCGAAGGTTGAGCCATCGGAAACGCCCAGCCCCACCAACACAGCCCGCCCGACCACCCGTCCATGCGGCCCGCCGGCAGGCTGGATCCAGTACCGCGTACGCCAGGGAGATACCCTCTTTGGCTTGAGTCTGGCTTTCCGCACCACGGTTCAGGCGCTGCAAACCGCCAACTGTCTCGAAAGCGCGGATTACATTCAGGCGGGCGCCCTGTTGTGGGTACCCAATGTGGCGACCCGCACCGTTCCGGTGACCCCCACCGCCACCGACAAACCACCCGCGACGCCCAAACCGACCACAGCAGTTCCACCAACCCCCGTGCCGACAACGGCTGTTCCGCCGACGGACATCCCCCCCACGGATGTCCCGCCCACAGATATTCCGCCCACCACCGAGCCAACGGCTTATCCAGCGCCCGGCGGGTAATGGATTTGCGTTACAATTAATGTTGTGAGGCCTTTGCATTGATGAAATCGAAACCGGCTGCCTTTATAACCCTATCCTGCCTGCTGCTATTGGTTGCGCTCCAGGCCTGTTCAATGCCTGTTTTCCAGCAGGATACGGCTTCCGCAGCCGCACCAGCCAGTCCGGTCATCCAACCCAACCAGCAGGCTACTTCCAGCAACGTGTACGTCACCGTGGCGCCGGACGCCAGCGCGACCCCAACCCCCTTCCGCCCGCTGCCGCAGACCCCGACACCGCAGCCCACCAACACACCAACCCCAACCCTCACCCCCACCCTGTCCATATCTGACCCGCAGGGTGAAATGCCGCAGACCTACTACCCGGTTCAATCCGGCGGTCCGCTGCCGGACGGCGTGGTGAATATCCTGGTGATGGGTTCGGATGCGCGCCCGGGAGGCGGTTTCCGCACGGATGTGATCGTACTGGTATCCATCAATCGCAACAACAACACGGTCAGCATGGTTTCCTTCCCGCGCGACCTGTATATCAACATTCCAGGATGGATGACCAACCGCATCAACACCGCCATGGCGGCAGGCGGTTTCTACACCATGGCCTCTGTGTTCGAAGCCAATTTTGGCGTGCGCCCCAACTACTATGTGATGACCAACATGGAAGGCTTCATCGGCATTGTGGACAGCCTGGACGGCATCACGGTCAAGGTTCGCCAATCGCTGCACGACAAGTGTGACCTCCCCTGGGCTGATGGCGCCGGGTACTGCACCATCGACGCGCCCGCAGCCGCTCCCATGGACGGCAAATCGGCGCTCTGGTATGTGCGCTCGCGCTACTCCAGCAGCGACTTCGACCGCCTGCGCCGCGCCCAGGAAGTGCTCCAGGGGCTCTTCAACAAACTGATGAGCATCGACGGGGTGACCCGCGCGCCTGAAATTTACCAGATCTACCGCGACAACGTGGAAACCAACCTCTCGGTGGATGAAATTCTGCCGCTCATTCCTGTGGCGCAAGAAGTGCTGCAAAATCCTGACCGGATTCGGCGCTTTACCATCACCCCGGCTGAGGCTTATCCCTATATCACCCCGGAAGGCGCCTGGGTGTTGTGGCCCAACCTGGACGCAATCCGCTCGATTGTTTATCAGGCGGTTTATCAATAAAAGCGTTTGGACTGGAACAGGGTCACGGGCGTTTATTCCCAGGGGAATGCAGACAATCCTCCCGTTAACCTTCGGCGCCAACCCAGTCCAGACAATTTCCTATTTGACAATTTCCGGATTCCTGTGTAAACTCTCTATATCTACACGCAAACTTTCAGTGTTGGGGAGACACAATTATGCCCACTGATTCAACAAGCACCGCGACCCATTTTTCGCCTCAAACGCCGCTTCTCCCGGCAATTAATGCCTGGGAGATCTTCCTGAAGGATCAGGGGCGCTCCCTTTACACCATCAAGGCCTTCATCGGCGATATGCAGCTCCTGGCTTCTTACCTGCCGCCGGACCGCAACATCGGACAGATCACCACCAATGACCTGAACCACTTTCTGGGTTGGCTGCAAAAAGGCCGCGGCGTGCCCTGCAGCCCCAAGAGTCTGGCCCGGCGCATCACCTCCATCAAGGCCTTCTTTCGCTGGCTGCAGCGTAGTGGGACCCTGGTCAACGATCCGGCCGCCAAAGTGGCACAGCAATCGGTGATGAGCCCGTTGCCCACCGTACTGACCCCTGAAGAGACCTTGCTGGTCATCGACACCGCCAACAGCGCGCGCAGCGCTGCCAAGCCCGACGCGCGCCCCTACTTGCTGCTGGCATTGCTCCTCGAAACCGGGATCAAAAAGGGTGAATGCCTCTCCATCACCCTCAATCACATCGACCTGGATGCCCCCAACGGGCCGATCCTGTTCGTGCGCTACGCCAGCCCCTCCAGCCGCTACAAAGAGCGCAAAATTGCCCTTTCACAGGATTGGGTGACGGCGTATCAGGAATACCTGCAGCAGTACAAACCCGCCGACACGATCTTCCCCTGGTCGCCGCGCCGTCTGGAATATTTACTGGAAGATTTGGGCAAAGCCGCCGGGCTGACCAAGCACCTTTCCTTCGATATGTGCCGCTGGACCTGTGCGCTGGATGACTGGAAATCCGGGATCGAAAACGACCAGATCCGCCAAAAATTGGGTGTCTCCAAAATCCAATGGCGCGAAGTGTCACTCAAACTGCGCCAGCTCGCTGAAGAAAAAGTGAATTAATTCCAGCCCCTCCATCAAAAAACACCCCGGAGGGTGTTTTTTGATGCCTGATTTGTGCAATTCTTCCACATACCCTGCTTTGTTTACATCTCACAACCCACTCATGGGACATCCGGAGGATGCAAGACGAGATGCACACAGCGTTTTGTGGCTGGCGTAACCCGGCAGCGGTGATCGGGCCGGAATCCCGCCACCCACACTACCTGCTGCGCATCACACACCAGCGGCCAGGCAGCGCGCTGTTCCTGCGGCAGGCCCGCGTTGACCCAAAAATCGGAGAGCTTTTGCGAACGGCCATCCAATCCCAGGGGTTGAAGGCGTTCGCCAACTTCAGCGGGGCGCACAACCAGCGGCAGCGCCAGGGCATCTGCGTCCAGCCAGGTCTCCCATCGCCCGGCGGCGCGCACGTCCGCGGGCGGCGGCAAGAACTCGGCATCCAGCTTCCAGCCCGCGCCCAGGTCCGTGCTGCCCGGCAGGCCAACAGACAGTCCACCCCAGTCAGCCAGCTGCGGGACGGTACCCTGTCCCGGCATCAGGGCCCCATCCGAAAGCAGCAGAAGCTCACCGCGTCGGGTCAACCACACGCCCAGCGCCAGCTCTGCCCGCCGTGAACGCGGCGGCGAAGCGGCAAAGGCCAGGGCGCGTTCCACCGTCTCAAAATCCAGGTCGCGCAAGCCAGGCCGCAGCGCCTCCACCGCCTTGCGCATCACCCGCCGACGCAAGCCCAGCGGCAGATCCAGCAATTCAGGCAGGCGCAGATCCACCCGCTGGGTGGATTGGGCCGCACACACCTGCTCCCAGGTCGCGGCAACAGCCAGCGACAGGGCATCTTCGTCTCCAGCCAGCACCGCAGCGGTGCGC
>JACRAG010000578.1 GCA_016213455.1 Anaerolineae bacterium
CTCAACTCCACCAGTGACACGGTCAATACCATTAAGGGTACAATGACCTTCCTGAGCGATAATCTGAGCGAGCCGATCATTAAGTTGAACGAATACACCGCCGGCATCGCTAAGTTTTTCGAAATCGTCGGCCTGGGAAAGCGTTGATTTTGCAACGCGGTTTGATCCAGGCAGGCGTTAACCGGTACTTCACCAATGTTTCATTGCCATGATGCACTCGAAAGGAGAACACCATATGTCTGATCGTGATGAGTTTGGTGCGTTTATGATCGGGTTTTTGGTAGGCGCTTTAACCGGCGCTGTCGTATCCCTGCTCTTCGCCCCGCAAAGCGGAGAAGAAACGCGCGTCATCATCAAAGAGCGCGCGATTGAGCTGGGAGACCGGGTTTCTGAGACTGCCGACAAAGTTAGCAGTGACCTCGAGACCCGCAGTGTAGAATACCGCCAAAAGGCCGAAGAACTTGCCGGCAAAGCCCGCAGCAATGTGGAAGAGCTGAGCAAAAAAGGCCAGGCAGTGCTCGAAGAACAGAAAGCCAAGATCACTTCGGCTGTTCAATCCGCCACCAAGGGCAAAGAAGAAACCGCGATCTAATCCATCTGCGGATGCTTTAAACCAAAAAGAAAACCGGGAACCCGGTTTTCTTTTTGGTTTATAAGGGAGAGATGGGTAACGCGTCACCAGACCCAGCGCAGCACCTCAGGAATGGCTGCTAGCACATCCGTCGCCTGAACAGACGCTTCGTGCCCCACATGCTCCATGGCTGCCAGACCCGCCTGACCGTGCAGCCAGGCTCCTGCGGCGGCGGCCTCGAAAGCCGGCATGCCTTGCGCGCGCAGACCGGCGATCATGCCAGCCAGCACATCGCCGGTACCGGCATGCGCCAGAGCCGTCGTCGCCACGGGCATCACCGCCACCTGCCCATCGGGGGCAGCCACCACTGTGAACGCGCCTTTGAGCACCACAACCGCCTTCCATTCCCGCGCATATTTTTCGGCAAGCTGCAAGCGATTGTTCTGGATCTCCTGAATGTCCAATCCTGTCAACACGGCCATTTCACCCGGATGTGGGGTGAGTATCGCGCCTTCCGGCAGTTTCGCCGGCCAATCGGTGATTTTCGCCAGCGCCTTCAATCCATCCGCATCCACCACCAGCGGCGGCAGAACCCGGGGTGCATCCACCTTGGGATGACTTTCCAGCGCATTGACAAAACCCAGCCCACCCTTGGCGGACTTGCCGGGATGTCCTTCCAGCAAACGACGCACGAATTCCATGCTTTCTGCTTCGAGTCCCAGGCCCGGCCCTAGCAGCAGAATGGTTGTGCGCTCCATGGCTTGCAGCAGCACACTCGCGGCGTTGGCAGATAACGCGCCCATCTGGTGCGGCAACATAACCCAGGTGAGGTTCAGGTTGCTGCCGGCAACAGCCGCATAAATGGCGTTGGGCACCGCTGCCTGCACCAGTCCGGCGCCCACCCGTCCAGCCGCACCGGCAGCCAGCATCACCGCGCCGGGGTAATTCACCGATCCCCCCGCCACCGTGACCGTGCCAAAAGTGCCCTTGTGCCCATCGCTTTGGCGCAGCGGCAGCACGCCCCGCACCCACTCTTCGTCGGTCACCAGCCGGTTGATTGCTTCCCATTCGGGCAGATCCTCAGATACGCCAATCCCAACGATTTGAAACTCACCGCAATACTCATGGGCAGGCAGCGCCAGCAGCCCAGCTTTGATGGCAGCCATGCACACCGTCACTTCCGCGATCAGGGTTTCAGGCGCGCAGGCGCCGCTGTCACAATCCACGCCGGATGGGCAATCCACTGCCACAACCGGGGGGCAAAAAGCGGCATCCTTGATATGCCCCAACAGCCGCGCAATATCGGGTTTCAGGGGCAGCTGTGCGCCAGTACCCAACACACCGTCCAACAGCACCGTCGATTCCTCGAGCCAGGCATCCAGTCTGGCAAGCCCAGCATCCGAAGGCATCGCCAACACTTCACCGCCGGCAGTTTTTACCCGCGCCACCAGCGGGTCATCGCTGCGCTCTTTGACCAGGTAAGCCTTCACCTGCCAGCCTGCATCCGCCAGGGCTGCCAGCGCGACCAGGGTATCCCCTCCGTTATTACCGGTACCCACCAGCCCAAGCGCTGACAGATTGTCCTGGTACCCATAAAACGAGTGGACAATCTCTGCCAGCCCGGCTCCGGCTTGCTCCATCATATCGGCATAAGTCCAACCGGCTGCATCCGCAGCTTTTTCAATCGCTTTCATTTCGGTCACATTGACCAGTTTCATCCCAGCCTCTTTCTCCTGTCCAGTCATGAAACCATGTATTCCGGCACAGGTTCTATCGTAATCAAGAATGAATTTCTGTACAATGCGCTGTACAGCAGACTCATTGAAACCAAATTATACCTTCGCGCATCCAATATTCATGACCAAACCCATCCATCTTATGGGCATCACCGTGAAAACTCCCTTCAGGTTGCCATGATCAAACCTGCCAACCAGTTTCAAATCGCTTCGATCCTGCTGTTGGTCCTGTCAGCCGTCTGGATCGGGCTGACACGCGCCAACCCGCAAAGCGTCACATCCGGCGCGCCGCCCATTGCCGTCAAAGGGTTACCTGCGCCAGCCTTAACCCTCACAACGTTGGACGGCGAGATCTTTTCATTGGAAGCGGTGCGCGGCAAGCCCATCATCCTCAATCTTTGGGCTTCCTGGTGCCCGCCATGCCGCGCTGAAATGCCCGCGTTGCAGCGCGTTTTTGCCGATTACCAGGCACAGGGATTGGTTGTCGCCGCAGTCCATATGACCACCCAGGACACATTGGAAGCCGCCCAGGTATTTGTTGACGAGAACAGTCTCACCTTCCCCATCCCCCTGGATCTGGAAGGCAATGCCAGCCGGGTGTACCGCGCTTCAGCCCTGCCGACCACCTACTTTATCGGCGCGGACGGTCTGGTCAAAGATGTGATTGTCGGCGGTCCGATGGCGGAAGCCCTGCTACGTTCTCGCGCCGAAGAACTTCTCGAGGAGATGCCCTGATGCTGCCCATCCTTCAAATAGGACCCCTCGCCATCCAAACTCCAGGATTGATTTTGATCCTCGCGACATGGTTTGGGCTGGACCTGGCTGAGCGCCACGCGCTGTGCCTTGGATTCGATCCGTCGCGCATTTATAACCTAGCTTTTATTTCCATCGGCTTTGGATTACTTGGCGCGCGCCTCGGTTACGCGCTGCAACGACCGGCGGCTTTCATCGAGGCGCCGCTTGGCCTGCTCACGCTCAGCCCGCAAATGCTCGATCCGGCTTCCGGTCTGATCGCGGCTGGCCTGGCTGGATTGATCTATCTGCAGCGCAATCATCAGCCAATGAAATCAGCGTTGGACGCCATCACCAGCACGTTGAGTGTACTGGCTGCCGGGATTGGCTTTGCACACCTCGCCTCAGGCGATGCGTTCGGCGCCCCCACCAACCTGCCCTGGGCAATCAACCTTTTTGGCGAACTCCGCCATCCTTCGCAACTATACGAAATCGGCGGGGCGTTTCTGATCCTCATCCTGCTTTGGCCGGCAGGATGGAATCCGATACAGCGCTTTTTTCTCAACCGGCCAGGCGTCCGTTTCTGGTTGTTCCTTGGCCTCACTGCGCTGTCGCGCGTGATCCTGGAGGCCTTTCGCGCAGATTCTGTGCTGATCTTCGAATCCATCCGCCAGGCACAAGTATTAGCCTGGTTCGTACTGGCGGTCAGTTTGTATGCCCTGCGGCGCAGTTTCTTTTCGGATAAACCCGGCGATTAATGGGTGCGTTTCAACAACAGCCCCGTCAACTCACGTAAGTTGTGTGTGCTTTCCAGTGGTGCAGACCGGGCCAGTGCAGAAAGCGCTTGATCCGTCAATCGCTGCGCCTCAGCCAGGGTAAATTCTTCCGCCCCATCCGCTTTGAGCATCTCAATCACTGCCGGCAGGTCGCCGGCTTGAATCGGCCCTTGCAGCCAACGCCGGGCAAACGCCCCGCCCCGGTCAAGGGCATAAAGCACCGGCAGACTCTTTTTGCCTGATACCAGGTCGCTTTCCGTCGATTTCCCGGTCAAGGCAGCGTCGCCCCAAATCCCCAACCAATCATCCAGCACCTGGAAAGCCAGGCCCAGTTTGAGGCCAAACTCATGGAAAGCCGCGCGGGTTTCGTGCGACGCCCCTGCGCACAACGCCCCCAACTCACAACAACCACCCAACAAGGCAGAGGTTTTTCCGGTGATCATCGGCCAGTAATCTGCCTGGGTCAACTCGAACCGCGATTCATAGCTCAAATCCAGATATTGCCCCTCGGTGAGTTGCAGGCACACACGTTGAAGTACACGCAGCGCCTCCAGGGTCGCATCGGCGGACAGACTCCGATCAAGGTTCTGCAGCGCATGAAAAGCCTGGGTGAACATGACATCCCCGGCATTGATCGCCTGGGCAATTCCCCATTTCACCCACACCGTCGGGCGACCGCGGCGCAGCTCGCTGCGGTCTTGAATGTCATCATGGATCAAAGAGAAGTTGTGCAGCAATTCCACGGCTGCCGCCGCGGGCAGCGCTTCGCGCCAATCACCGCCGGCAGCCTGCGCGCTCAACAGCACCAGCAGCGGGCGAATGCGCTTTCCCTGTGCTTCCGGACCGGCGCCCTCGCCCTCCCAGCCCATATGGTAGGTCAACATGCTGCGCAGCTCCGGCACACGCGGATTTACCGTGCCATCCACCACCTGGCGCAGTGCCAATTCCACTTCGGGAAGCATCTCCAGCATTAATTGATTAACCGCCATGCTTCTCCCCTTTCAAGTCGATTAAATGGTTCTGTTTGAACGCTGTCAGGTCAGCCGCGCCGACCCCAAACATGCAAATCCGAATCTGCTCGCTGATCTCTTCGATCAATCGCACCACATTCTCTGCGGATACGGCTGCAGCTTTGAGGAACACACCTGCCATCCCACCCAGGCGGGCACCCAGGGCAAGGCATTTGGCAATATCAATCCCATCCCGCAAACCGCCCGAAGCAAACACCGGCAGCCCGGGCGCTGCAGCCGTGACCATGCGGATGGACTCGCTGGTTGGAATGCCCCAGTCACGAAAGCCCGCAGCGACTCTCCGCCGGCTCTCATCCTCAATCCGGTAGAGCTCCACCTGCGTCCATGAGGTGCCGCCGGCGCCTGCCACGTCAATGCCGGCGATGCCTGCGTCCGCCAACAGCCGCGCCGTACGCGAGGAGATGCCCCAGCCCACTTCCTTGGCAATCACCGGCACAGGCAGGGCTTTGCAGACGCTTTCTATTTTCGCCAGCAGACCCGCAAAATTGGTATCCCCTTCCGGTTGAATGGCCTCCTGCATCGAATTCAAATGCAGGAACAACCCGTCCGCCTCAACCATATCCACCGCGCGTTGGCATTGTTCCAACCCATACCCGTAATTCAGCTGTACCGCCCCGAGGTTGGCAAGCAACAGGATATCTGGGGCCACACGGCGAACCTGAAAGGTTGCCTGAACTTCCGCATTCTCAATGCCGGCACGCTGTGAACCCAGCCCCATCGCCACGCCGGCGGCTTGAGCGGCTTCAGCCAGCGCCAGGTTATAGCGCGCCGCATCTGCCGTCCCCCCGGTCATCGAGGAAATCAAGATTGGCGACATAAGCCGCTTGCCAAACAGGTCCTGTGACAACGAAACATCTTTAAGGTCAAGTTCCGGCAATGCCTCATGGATAAAGCGAAAATGCTCCAGACCGGTGGTCAACCCGGAGCGAACATCTTCTTCCAGGTTGATGCGGATATGGTCGGATTTACGGCTGGTCGTCTGTGAAAGTTCAGGCATCAAACGCCTCCAGGGTGATCTTGGTCCAATAAAGACGTGGAAGGTAACCAAATCCACTTCTCAGGGTTAGTATACCAAAGCCGCCTACACCGGCGGATGCTTTGTATGAAATGCTGTGTCGATTAAGCCATTTTATTCCTTGACAGAAGACGCAGTACAATTACAATCAAATTACTTATCCCGAAATTTTCTTTGGAGGAATTCGATGAGCTCCACTTTTGAAGATGTCAAAGCAGTGATCGTTGACGTGATGAAAGTTGACGGCGAAAGCGTCACACTTGAAACCCGGTTTGTTGAAGATTTGAAAGCCGACTCGATGGATCAATTCTTCCTCATCGATGGTTTCTGTGAAAAATTTGGCATGAACATCGGCGACGAAGACGCCCGCGCCATTCGCA
>JACRAG010000594.1 GCA_016213455.1 Anaerolineae bacterium
GGCACCATCAAAGCCCACATCGCCAACATCTACCGCAAACTGGATATTCACAACCGCGCCCAACTGGTCGCGTTTGGACGCATAGCCCACACCGGAAAGTAAACCCGGTAGGCTGACGGTTCAAAAATCCACCGCATGACGGTGGATTTTTTGATTCCAAACCCCATCAGGGCATCCGCTGACCGGCTAACCCAGCCAAATAACCCCGAGGTTATACCTTTCAATGGATGTAACGCCCAAACCCGGCGGGTACACTGATTTTGATCCTGTGCCTGGCTGGTAATGCACCTTCAACCGGGTTTTCAAGCACAGTGATCCACACACTTTTCTGAAAGCAGCTTGATCCCCCGCCAGCCGGGCGGGTTGTCAGAAAAACCTTCAAGAAAAGCGTGAGAACCACCAAACCATCACACCGGACATCGGAGGGCAGGCTGCACCGGTGAACAGCCTGCCCCTCCAGCATGCTCCAATTTTTCGCAGGAGGTCCAATGGGGAATTGTTCGCAGTATGAAATTGTGATCGAGGGCTACATCGACGATACGTGGAAAAGCTGGTTCGAAGGCCTGGACCTGCATTACATCCAAAACAAGGAGGACAACAGCGTATTGACCGTTTTATCGATCGCCGTCAAAGACCCGGCGCTCCTGCAAGGTGTACTTTCACAAATTGCCGCCTCCAATCTCCCACTGGTTCGTGTTGAACGCGTCAGCCGGCAGCAGGTTGTGTGAGAGCAAGGAGCAGTTGTGGAGCACGCTCATCATAATCCAAACTGGAGGGTAGATGACTGAAAAGCTGGTTTTTCCGGAAAGTTTTTATTTTGGTTCCGCCACCGCCGCCTATCAGAATGAAGGCGCCGCGTTTGAGGACGGAAAAGGCCTTTCAATTTGGGATGACTTCACCCATAAAAAAGGCAAAGTCGAAGACGGCACCAATGGAGATGTGGCCTGCGATCACTATCACCGCTACGCCGAAGATGTGGCCCTGATGAAAGAGATGGGACACAACGCCTACCGTTTCTCCATCGCCTGGCCGCGCATCTACCCGCAAGGCACAGGCCAGGTGAACCCAAAGGGCCTGGCTTTTTACGACCGGCTGGTTGACGAGCTGTTGAAAAACGGGCTGGAACCCTTCGCGACGCTCTATCACTGGGACCTGCCCGTGACGCTCGAAAAAACCGGCGGTTGGACGCGCCGCGAAACCGCCTATGCCTTCGCGGATTACGCCGAAACGGTGGTCAAGCATCTTGGCGACCGGGTAAAATACTTCATCACCATCAACGAACCCTTCTCGGTGTTGTTTGCCGGGTACCTCTTTGGCGTGCACCCCCCGGCCTATAAAAATTACCTCAAAGGATTTAAGGCGGCGCACAACCTGCTGCTGGCGCATGGGTTGAGCATGCAGCGCATCCGCACTTTTTGCCCCAACGCCCAGGCTGGCATCACCAACATCCTGATCCCCACCTGCGCCCACCGCCCGGAAGACGCCGGCGCAGCGGCGCGGGCACAGGCGCTCTCGATCGGCCTGTTCATGGACCCCATCTACCGCGGGCGGTACCCGAAGGAATGGGAAAAGCTGATCCATCTCGCCAATCCCGCCATGCCCGCTTCAGATTTTGACCTGATCGCCCAACCCACCGATTTCCTGGGGGTGAATTACTACAATCGCTATATCGCCAAAAAGACCTTCATCCCCATTCCGGGCTTCACCCAGGTCAAACCCGACTATCCCGGCATGAAGGTCAGCTCCAAAGGCTGGGAGTTTTACCCCCAGGGGCTTTACAACCTGCTGATGATTCTGAAAACCGAGTACGGCAATCCCAAAATGTACATCACTGAAAACGGGGTGGCGTTGAATGACCGCGTGGAGAACGGCTGCGTGCACGATCCCGACCGCATCGATTACATCAAAGGCCACCTGGCCAGCGTCCACCGTGCCATGCAGGCCGGCGCCGACGTGAACGGCTATTTCTACTGGTCATTGATGGACAATTTCGACTGGGAAAAAGGTCAGCAGGCGCGTTTTGGCCTGGTGCATTGCGATTTCAACACCCAGCAGCGTATCATCAAGGACAGCGGCCGCTGGTTCCAGCAGGTGAGTTCTTCGAAACAATTGGACGTGTGATCTTTCCACCGGTACTCCATCTTCCCCAAACTCCTGCCGTGCTCACCCGGGGATTGCCCTGGAGAGCGCAAAGCAGGCAGGGGCAGGCACCGATGACAAAAATTCAAAGGAGAAAACGGGATGAATAAGAAGACGTGGGCCGCCCTGATTCTACTCAGCCTGGCCGGGCAAATGGCCTGGGCCATCGAAAACAATTGGTTCAACACCTTCGTTTACGCGGAGATTGCCCCCGATCCGCGCATCGTCTCCTGGATGGTGATGGCCAGCGCGCTGGTTTCAACCATCGTCACCATCATCGTCGGCGCCACCAGTGACCGCTGGAGCGGGCGCTGGGGCAAGCGCAAACCCTTCATCTTTGCCGGGTACATCCTCTGGGGCCTGACGACCATTCTCTTCCCTTCCGCCGCAGCGATCAAGCAGGTGGGCATCGCCGGCATCACTGTGATCCTCTTCGACGCGATCATGTCCGGCTTTGGCTCCATCGGCAATGACGCCGCGCTCAACGCCTATATCACGGATATCACCAACACCAGCAACCGCGGAAAGGTGCAGGGCGTGCTGCAGGTGGTCATGTGGGTGGCTTTCCTGATCACCGGCATGGTGGCGGGCTTTGTGGTGGATAACATCGGCTATTACAACTTTTTCTACATCATCGGCGGCATCGTGATCTTGATCGGCCTGGTCGCCGGCGGTCCGATGATGCAGGAAGCGCCGGTTGCACGGCCCACCGTCAAACGCGAATCCGTCTGGCGCGAGATCGGCCGCACCATGCAGGTGAAAAGTCTGAAAGAAAACCGCGAGCTGTTGATCGTCTTCATCTCCATCGCCACCTGGGGCCTGGGCGGGCAGATCTTCTCGCCCTACCTGTTGATCTACATGATCCACTACCTCGGGTTCAGCGCCGGAGAGGCGGGCATGCTGCAGGGAATCGCGCTGCTGGTCGGCGGCATCCTCTTCTCGGTCCCACTGGGATTCCTGAGCGACCGCTGGGGCAGGCGCAAGACCGGCATGGCGATGATCCTCTTCCAATCCGTGGCGCTGGTGGCTTTCGCGCTGTTTGCCAAAACCAAGTTGACCGCCGCCATCTTCACCTCGCTCCTGTTCATCCCACTCACCGGCTGGTTCATTAATTACAAATCCTGGACCCGCGACCTGTTCCCAGAAGATAAACGCGGGCAGTTCTCAGGCTTTACCCTGTTGTTTTCCATCCTGATCCCCATGGCTACTGGCCCTTTCATTGGCGCCTGGTTGACCAACACATACGGCATGGCAACCGTGATTGAAAATGAAGCCGGCTTTGTCCCCACTCCCCTGCTGTTTGAAGTGAGTGCAGCCGTGGTCCTGCTGGCTTTGATCCCGCTTTTCTTTACCAAGGAAATGAAAGCCACAGGTAGAATCACACATGCAGCCAAAGAGGTCGAAGAAGCACCGGCTGTGATCGGGTCATAGAGCTGGCCCATCCATTGGAATGGAAAACAGGAGAAAACAGCATGGACATGCAGTTGAAAGATAAAATCGCGCTCATCACGGGCGGCAGCATTGGGATCGGACTCGCGGTGGCACGCGGGCTGGCAAAGGAAGGCGTGCACCCGGTGCTTTGCGCACGCAACAAGAAACGCGTGGAAGAGGCAGCCAGGCAGATTGCCGAGGAATTCAAGGTTCAGGCGGTTGGGCTGGCGGCGGATGTCTCCCGCGCCGAAGATATCGACCGGCTGCTGGAACAGGTTGGGCAGCGCTTTGACGGCATCGACATCCTGATCAACAACGCCGGCGCAGGCAGCAATGAAACCATTCTGGAAGCCGCCGACGAGAAATGGCAGTATTACTGGGATCTGCATGTCATGGCAGCCGTGCGCCTGAGCCGCGGCGTGCAACCCCTGATGCTCAAAAAAGGCGGCGGCGTCATCCTCAACAACGCCTCCATCTGCGCCAAGCAGCCCCTTTACTACGAGCCCATCTACAACACCACCAAAGCGGCCTTGATGATGTTCTCCAAATGCCTGGCAAATGAGTTCATCAAGAGCAATATCCGCGTCAACTGCATCAACCCCGGGCTGGTACTGACGCCGGACTGGATCAGCACAGCCAAGAAGCTGACCCAGGAGACCGAAATGACCTGGGAAGGCTATCTGGATCAAATCGCCAAAAGCTCCACGCCGGTCGGGCGGTTTGCGTCACCCGAAGAACTGGCCGATTTCGTCGTCTTCCTGTGCTCGCCGCGCTCCAGTTACTGCATCGGCTCCACCTATTATGTGGATGGCGGTTGGTTGAACAGCGTGGCCTGACAGCGCCATACCAATACACGGTTTTTACAAAGCTTCCAAGACCAACCCCACCCTGACCCGCCCCAAGCTTTGGGGCGGGAAATAATATCCCCCTTCACCGTTGACGGGGAAGGGGAAAAAGGAGGATGGGGACAAAATGGATAGGATGTGTCTTTGTGAAAACCCTATCACCTATACGAAGGCTACAGACAAAATGAAACAAGCCATCATGCTTGCCCCCGGGCAGATTGAATTTGCCGAGGTCGAACGCCCCACCCCACACCCGGACGAGGTGTTGATTGAGGTCCGGCGCATCGGCGTGTGCGGTTCGGACATTCATGTGTATCACGGGTTACATCCCTACACCCCCTATCCGGTGGTTCAGGGGCACGAAGTGTCGGGGGTGGTCGCCGAAACCGGCTCCGCGGTGCGTGGTTTTGCCCCCGGCGATCCGGTTGTGTTCATGCCGCAGGTGGTGTGCGGTGAATGCTACCCCTGCCGGCACGGCATGGAGCACATTTGCGACCACCTGAAGGTGATGGGCTTCCAAACCAACGGAGCCGCCCAGCAATTCTTCGCCGTCCCAGCCAGCAAAGTGCTAAAGCTGTCCGCATCCGTGTCGCTGGACCACGCCGCCATGGTTGAACCCATCGCGGTGGCTGTCCATGCGCTCTCCCGCTACGGCGACGTCGCCGGCAAAAAAGTCATCGTGCTCGGCGCTGGAACAATCGGCAACCTGGTCGCCCAGACGGCGCAGGCCTTCGGCGCCGCACAGGTGCTGATCACCGACATCAGCGACTACAAGCTGAACATGGCCAAAACCTGCGGCATCCACCGGACGGTCAACCCGGCCCGGTCCGACCTGCCGGCGGCGATATTGGAAGCGTTTGGCCCCGACAAAGCCGACGTGATCCTGGAATGCGTCGGCGCAGAACACACGATCGGGCAAGCCATCGACGTGGCGCGCAAAGGCTCGACGATCGTGGTGGTGGGCGTATACGGCAAACAGCCGTCCGTCAACCTGGGCCTGGTGCAGGACCGCGAGCTGACCCTGACCGGCACGCTGATGTATCAGAAACGCGACTACGAGAGCGCCATCCAGCTGGTCGAGCAAAAACGCCTGCAGCTGGACAGCCTGATCACGCAGCGTTTTCCCTTCTCGGCTTACCCCGCGGCCTACCAGGCCATCGAAGATTCGCAGGGCAAAAC
>JACRAG010000581.1 GCA_016213455.1 Anaerolineae bacterium
TCGGGCAGCCATGCCCGCCAGGTAATGCCCTTGGAGGGAGTGGTGGTTTGTGCTGCCGGCTGCGGTCCCAACCTGCGCAGATAGAAAAGATGAACCGTGCTCATGGCTGCACCAAGGAAACCGGCAAAGAACACCACCTGATACCCGATCGGAAAATCCATGTTTTTCAGCACAAGCCCGCTTAACAATTGGAAAATCAATTGGAAAACAGACAGAAGCGCGTTGCGCGTGCCAACCACAAATGCCCGCCAATCGCCTGGTATGGACTCAATCATCATCGCGTTGAAACTGACATTCAACACCGTCAGCGGGATGTTCATGATCAATGTGACAAGGATGATGACCCAAACCTCGATCCGCGGCGCAAAGAAAATGGGCAGGAGTGCGAAGCTCAGATAAAAAATCCGCGCGAGGGCTGCGCCCCAAAATGACGTCAAACCCAGCGGCCGGCCACGGATCAAGCCGTTCGCCGGGATGGCAAATAGCAGGTTAACCAAAGCAGGGACCGCGCTGATTAAACCAATCTGATTGGGAGTTCCACCCAGACGCGCAGCATATACGCTCAGGAAGGAAAGCGTGGTGCCCCCTAGAACCCCAATCCAACTCATCTCGATAAATAAATGAATAAATGTCTTCTGCAGCTCTTTGGGGATGGGCTGTTCAGGCAAGAAACGACGGAATACAGCAGACAGGCTCATAGACATGATCGAGTTATTATATTGGTATAATCGCGCCCATGCCAATAGAAACCTGGAATCATTTTCGCCCGCAATTTCTCCTCAATCCAGAGATCACATTTCTCAACCACGGATCGTTTGGAGCCACCCCCAAACCTGTTTTTGAGCGTTACCAACAATGGCAGCTCGAATTGGAACGGGAACCGGTAGATTTTTTGGGCCGGCGCGCAGACAGCCTGCTGCAGCCTGCTCGTGAAACCCTGGCTTCCTACCTCGGCACTCACGCAAACCACCTCGTGTTTATCACCAATGCGACCACCGGCATGAATATGGTCGCTCGCAGTATTGAACTCGGTCCAGGCGATGAAGTCCTCACCAGTACGCATGAGTATGGTGCGATTGACCGCACCTGGCGTTTCCTTGCCCGTGAAAAGGGGTTCAAGCTGGTTCGCCAGCCGACCTCACTCCCCTTCACCACTGATGAAGCATGGCTGGATGAATTCTGGCAAGGTGTGACCGCGCGAACCAAAGTGATCTCATTGAGCCACATCACCTCACCAACCGCCGTGACTTTCCCTATTCAAAAAGTTTGCCAACGTGCACGAGAGGCCGGAATACTGACCATCATCGACGGCGCGCATGCACCCGGGCAGATTCCGCTCAATTTAAGCGAAATCGATGCTGATTTCTACACCGGCAACCTGCATAAATGGCTATGCGCACCCAAAGGCTCCGCTTTTCTCTGTTCCCACCCTTCCCAGATCGATCAGCTCAAACCCTTCGTCGTGTCCTGGGGCTATGAAAGCGCCAACCCTGGCCCCAACACGCTGATTGATTACAACCAGTGGGCTGGGACTCGCGATATCTCTGCCTTCTTGACCGTTCCTGACGCTATCCAATTCTGCTCAAGCGAAGCCTTCATCGCTGCGCGAAATTCTTGTCGTGAACAGGCGAGTCAGGCCCTCGAAACCATCGCGGCAATCACCGGTCAAACAAGTCTTTACCCACCCCGATCCACCTGGTTTGCCCAGATGGTCAGTGCGCCGCTGCCTCCGCATACCGATACGGCAGCACTTGCCGCTTTTCTCTGGGAGAACCGCCGGATCGAAATTCCAGTAATTGACTGGAACGGATTGAAATTTGTGCGGGTTTCAGTGCAGGTATATAACAGCCCGGCAGATTACGATCATCTTTACCAGGCAATCAAGGATTTTTTCCGACTTTGACATCCTCGATCAGATGCAGAAAGTCATCGCCGACCAGTCGCGCCCGAATGGGCGCGTCATTATTATCCGCCCATCGTTGCAGCGGTTTATTCCACTCTGCCAATTGAGCAACATCAAATGGGTAATGCTTTGACCTTGCACCAATCACCGTCATCGGATACCGGACCAGAGCCAACTGCCAATCGCGAAATGGGACCAGGTCTGGCGTCCGGGAGAAAGTGATCAGCGGCGAGAAGAACACGGGTTTGGCCTTGGGAAAATGGCGTACCATTTCCTGTAAGAAAGAAAGCGACTCGGTGGTATTAAACACCAGCCATAAAGGCAGCAGTCCGGTGCGCATGGCAGAAATGGCATCGAATTGCGTGAAGGTCTCCACCAACACCCCTGCAGGTTGACGATCTTCTTTTTGCAGCAGCAATTGCGCAGAACGCCACGCCAGTCGGGCGTAATCTTCAGGGTCGGTGAAGGATGCCTCGACCAGTTCATATCCATTGGCCTTGCAGAAAGCGCGCACCGCTTTGGCGTAAGCCGCCTCTACTCCCCATTCCGATTCAGGCCCTTCTTCAACTGGGAAGCCATTCATGGTCCAATCGAAACGGGTAAAACCCTCTTTTCGGGCTACCCTGACCATATCATCGTCCGGCTCCAGGAAGCGTTGTGATGAAATTCCACCCCACCCTCCTACCTGGATGATGCTGCGCAGGTCACGCCGTAACCGCAACCATTTGGCGCCGCAGTTGAGCAAAAAGATCGTGCCCCCTGGTGCGAGGTTCTTGCGAATGTAGTCTTGATAAGTCTCGGGCAGCTTCAACAGTTTGAGACGCACATGGTTAGCCCAACGTGTCAACCAGCCGTCATGCACCGGATCGTAATGTTGGATGCTCAAAAGATCGGGGTTGCGCTCCAATATTCCATCCACTAATTTGGCCGAACGGTTGACATAGGTTTCCAAATCACCCAGCGGACTACCGCCCTTAAGAGTGAAGACAAACGCAGAAGGCAGGAAAGGTCCATCGACCGCCAGGGAGAGATAGGCAGCAGCGCCACCTAAGGCTGCGCCTGTCACAATCATCGGAAACGGTCCCTTTACATCCTTATAATCGTCCAGGCGAATTTGGGTCAGGGAGGCGGTGGTGATCGATGCCAACTTTTCCGGATCAAGCGCAGACATGGCTTGAAATTTCATTAAGATCCGCCGGCTCGTCTCCTGAGGCAACCCACCCAGCACCTTCAGCGCCGTTTTTTGCCAGCCTGGCAAATTGAATGTCGAATAGGCTCTGCCGGATAAACCCGCTGCAACAGCGCGAACGACCAGAGGAGATGAACTTTCAGTGCTTTCCATGGTTAAACTATTATAACCACTTTAGGCGCGCACTTTCTTCATGGTAAACTATAATTTAATCAATAATTCGGACAGAATGATCCAAATCAAACAACAATGACTACCAAGCCATCACAATGGAGACACAAATGAAACGGATTGCTGTATTAACCAGTGGAGGAGACGCCCCAGGAATGAATGCCGCCATTCGGGCAGTGGTTCGTGCCGGGACACATTTGGGTTGGGAAGTTTTTGGCGTCAAGCATGGTTATGCCGGTCTGATCAACGGCGAAATGATCAAACTTGGCAACCGGGATGTGGGTGGCATTATGCAGCTTGGTGGAACCTTCCTGGGAAGCGCCCGATGTCCGGAATTTCGCACTGAAGATGGTCGCCAGCGTGCGCTGCGAGAATTAAATCTCCTGGATATTGAGGCATTGGTTGTGATCGGCGGGAATGGTTCACAAACCGGTTCCTACGAATTGAACAAAATGGGTTTCCCGGTCTTCGGGGTGGCTTCAACGATCGATAACGATCTGTTTGGCTCTGATATCACCATTGGCGTGGATACAGCGCTCAATATCGCTCTGGAAGCCATTGATCGGCTCAAGGTCACAGCCTCCTCACACCAACGGGCATTCGTAATCGAAGTCATGGGACGCGATTGCGGCTATCTTGCCCTCATGTCTGGCCTTGCCGGCGGTGCTGAAGCCATTGTGATCCCGGAGTTTGAGACAGACCCCGAAGAAATTGGCGCAGTCATTCAAAGCGCGTACCGCAGAGGAAAGGCGCATGCGTTGATTGTGGTCGCTGAAGGCGCAAAGCACAACGCAGCTACCCTGGTTGATTACTTCACCAAGAATGAAAAAGCCCTTGGCTTTAGCGTCCGTGCCACCACCCTGGGTCACGTTCAACGCGGCGGCGCACCAGGCGCTTATGATCGCATCCTGGCAACCCGTCTTGGCGCCGGAGCAGTTTTGGCATTGAAAGATGGCAATGCTGGAGTGTTGGCAGGGATGATCCACGGTCAGGTGGTTTACACACCGCTTGAAGAAGTGGTCAAAACCAAAAAACAGCTGGACCTCGGATTATTTGAACTCAGCAAGGTGATGGAGTTGTAGGCTATGGAAATCGCGTTGGCATTAGGCGGCGGTGGAATGCTCGGCATCGCACATCTGGGGGTTAACAAGACACTTCAAGATACAGGCTTTGAGATACTCGCCATTGCCGGAACAAGCATCGGCGGGTTGATTGGCGGTGTTCTCGCAGCAGGATACAAACCGGAAACAGTGGTCGAGATCGTGCGTGAGTTGAACACGCCCGCCACCTACCGGCGCAAACCCACTGACGGTCCGTCTCTGTTGGGCGTTTCAGGCCTGGTTGACAA
>JACRAG010000582.1 GCA_016213455.1 Anaerolineae bacterium
CCTCATCTGATACGATCCAACAGGCAATCGAAGCAACCTCTTCGACCGTGCCGAGCCGCTTCATGGGGATTTTTTCGGTCAGGCTGCGCAGCTGATCCGGCGCAGTTTTTTCGTTCATCGGTGTGCGGATCACCGCCGGCGCCAGGCCATTGACAGTGATGCCGGTTTCGGCATATTCTTTGCCGACGGATTTCACCAGCCCAATCACCCCGGCTTTGGAGGTGGAATAACCCACCATGCCCGGGTTGCCTTCCTTGCCCGCAATCGAAGCGATCAGCAGGATGCGTCCATAATTGGCTGGCAGCATGGCCTGCACGGCATATTTGGTTGCGAAGAACGATCCGATCAGGTTGACCTGGAGAACGTGGAAAAAGTCCGCCGTCGGGTAATCGACTATTTTCACGCTGGATGGGCCGACGATTCCGGCGCTGTTGACCAGGATATCCAGCCTGCCCAGGCGCTTCATCACCTCAGCCACCGCTCCCCGGACCGACTCTTCCTGGGTCACGTCGACCAGCATGGGGATGAAACCGTACTGGTTTTCCACACGCTGCAAGGCTTCCTCGTCCCGGTCAAAGACCACCACCCGTGCACCTTCATCGGATAGACGGCGCGCAATGGCTTCGCCGATTCCGCTGCCACCGCCGGTGACAATCGCTACACGATTTTCAAAACGTATCGCCATCGCTGTTCTCCTTGGTTACAAGACGGGCGTCCTGTAAATTACTTTTCCGGAAACCGTTATGGTTGTATCCACCAGGTACTGTTTCATCACGTCCAGATCCGGCGCTATCCCCAACCCCGGCCGTTCCCAAAGGCGGATTTCTCCATTGGCATCCGGCTCCAGGTGTTCCGGGGTCAATTTATACGCCAGTGTGCTGAGTTGACCCGGATGTTCGCACAAGCGGTGTTCCTCGGACCCGGCAAAAACCTGCAGAGATGCGCTCAACGCCAGGTGCGAGGTGAAGGTGTGGTTGATAAACGTGACTCCACTGGCCTGCGCATGATCAAAAACCCGTTTGGCCGATGTGATTCCGCCGATGCGCCCGGTATCCACCTGAATGAACCCTACTCCCGCGAAATCGATCATCTGCTGGGCCATATACTCATTGTGCGCGCCTTCTCCGCCAGCCAGTTTCACCGGCCCGCTGCGCAGCGAAAGCGCGTGATAGGTGCGCAGGGCATGGGTGTGGAACGGCTCTTCGAGCCAGGTGACCTGGCACGCTTTCAACACATCCAACCGGCGCGCAGCCTCCTCCACGTCGGTGCCCCACACGGTACCCGCATCCACACACAGGATTCGATCCTGCCCCAATCCATCGCGCGCGGCAACTATCTGATCGATATCGTGCTGCAGTCCCTGGTGACCAAAAGGTCCCCACCCAAATTTGACGGCTCCGAAACCCAGCGATGCAGCGTGGCGGGCTTTCAGGTAAGTATCGTGCGGCGTATCGCCGAAGAGTAGAGAACTGTAGGGCAGCTTGGGGTAGGCTTTTTCAGCTCCCAGTAATTGGTAAACCGGCTGCTCGTAGATTTGCCCCAGCAGATCCCACAACGCCACATCGATTCCCGAAAGCGCATGGTCGGCTTGCAGCAGGTCCATGCTGTTTTGGCGCACCTTGCGATGAATGGCGGCGATATCCTCCGGGCGTTCGATGCGTTCACCCAGCACCGATGCCGCAACCGGCTTGCAGGCGCTGTGCGACATGGGACAAACCAGGCTGGCAATGGTCGTCAAAGGGGAAGCTTCACATTCGCCCCAACCCAACCGGTCGCCAGCCGTCACCCGCACCAATAAAGCATCCTGGCTGCCGTCACCAATATCGAATATCTGCGGCATGGATAGATAAAAGAAGTCAATCGAGTCGATTTTTCGCATAACAGTTAAAAAGTGATCGTCAAACCACCATCGACAGTTAACACCTGCCCGGTCATATAGGAGGAATCCGGCCCGGCCAGGAAAAAGGCCACGGAGGCAATCTCTTCGGGTTGGGCCGCCCGCCGCAAAGGCAGGTGATGGCCTTCAATGTAGTTCTTGCGGAACCACTCTCCTTCCAACTCATTCACACCGTCCACCACGCTCATTGGGGTGTCCACAAACCCGGGAGCAATCGCATTCACAAGGATATTGCGTGGCGCAAGTTCCAGCGCCAACCCACGGCAGTAATGGTTGATGGCTGCTTTGGCCATGGCATAGGCACTGGCTTTGGCTTCCACCCGGTCTCCATGAATGGAAGTGACATGGATGATGCGCCCGCCGTCATTCATCAGCCCTGCCGCAAGACGGGTCATACTCACCGCGCCGTTGACCATGATGTCGAATGGTTTTCGCCATTCCTCCAAAGGTGAATTGACAGCATCTGCGGTCATAAACACGCCGGCATTGTTGACCAGCACATCCAGGCTGCCCCATTCCGATCGGATGGCATCGTGGATCTTCCGGGCTGTGGTGGGGTCTTCATAGGCGCCAGGGCAGATCAAATGCTTGCCGGCGGGCAGTCCGGCGAAAATTTCCTGAAGCAGCGCCTCCCGCCGTGCAACCAGACATACTTCCCAGCCTTCCGCAGCGAACCGCACGGCTGCGGCTTTCCCAATCCCGGAGGAGGCTCCTGTAATGATGACCCGCTTTGGTGAATTTTGCATGGCTTTGTATCCCTGTGCTTCGGTTAGAATAGATGTCACGCATCATTACATGATGACACAGCATATCAGGCCCCTGAAAGGCCGCAAATTTGTCAATTTGACAAACGCTTGATATGTCTATATACTACAATAAATTGTCACTTGTCGCAAGCCATAAGACAAAGGAAATCGGATGTCAAGAGATCAGGTCACCGCTGAAGCTGTCATGCAGGCTGTGCTGCACCGCATCACCACCGGACAATATGCGCCCGGCGACCGGTTGCCTCCCGTTCGCAAACTGGCGGAAGAAATCGGATCCAACCGCAACACGGTCAATAAAGCCTACCAGATGTTGTTTGAGCTGGGCATCATCGAGAACAATGACATCGCCCGCAAAGGCTACACGGTCAAACGCGCCGAACACGCCGGCTCCAAGACCAAAACCGAACTGCTGGATTACTTCTACCAGCACTCCGTCGAATTGGTCTGGCAGGGCATGGCTGCCGGCATGTCATCGGAGGATATGCTTTCACGGCTCAAAGCAGCCGTGGATGAAGTCTTTGGTCACAGCGAGGTTTCCCTGATCTTTTACGAATGTAATGATTACGACACCACCGAAATGGGCCGTCATTTAAATGAAATTTTGCACATGCCGGTAGAGTTTCGGAACCTCAGCCACTTCTACAAGAATCCGGGTAGTATCGTCAAGAAATATGACCTGATCATCACCACATACCATCATCTGAGCGAGATCACCGAAGCTATCAAACGCATGGAATTCCCATCGGGGAAAGTCGTCGGCATCGATACGCGCCTGACCGCCGACTCCATGCTTAAAATTGCGCGCTTCCCCAAGACCAGCATCGGCGTGATTTGCACCAATCAAAACACCGCCCACATGATCAAGCATATTCTCTTCGGCTATCACCCCGAATGGGAGATCGAGGCGATTGCTTCGGAAGATCCGCAAGCCATCGCCGCACTGGCCAGCCGCTGCGACCACCTGATTGTCACCCACACCAGCGCCGAGGAAGTCAACGCGCTCACCGGGCGGTCGCCGGATGTGGTGGTGAATTTCCAAATCGACGAGCAATCCATCGCCTTCCTCAACCAGCGCATCCATCAAATTCGCATGGAAAAAGTGCAGGCCCATCAATCCAATCCCGTCTCAACCAATCCATAGCATGGAACACCATGTCTGATCAAACCACCAACCTGTCCACCGCGCGCCTCAACCTGACCTTCCTGAACATCGACAACCGGCTGCTTTTGCAACAGCTCACCGTCAACGGCCTGGATTGGCTGCACCCAACCAAGCCTTCCAGCTGGTTCTCATTCACCATCGACGGCGACCGCATCGACGCCACCAACCTGCCCTTTGACCACGTAGAAGAAGCTGCCGCCGGTGAGGGCGTCCAGCACCTCCTGCTGGTTTTCCAGGGCAGTAGTATACGGGTGGAACAACACATCCTTTTGTACGAAAATTATGCCTTGATCGAGTGCTGGCCCGTGATTTTCAATACCGGCCCAGACTCCTTCACCATCCAGCGTGTCGATTCGATCTCAATCAACCTACCTGAGCTTGCTGGCGAGTTGCTGGCTTACACGGGCAACTGGGGCAGTGAGTTTGAACCCCACACCCACGCGCTGGAGAATCAAATCATCCTCGAGTCACGCTCCGGGCGATCCTCCAAGGGCAACCACCCCTGGTTTGCGCTCACGCGCGCCTCCGGCGAAGTACTCTCCGGCGCTGTGGCCTGGTCCGGCAATTGGGTCTTTCGCTTTGAACCGCTCCCGGACGGCGGTTGCTGCCTGAGCGGTGGGCTGCACGATTGGGAATTCGCCAAGACCCTGCAGCCAGGCGAAAGCATGGAAGGTGCGCCAGTGATCCTGGCTTTGGGCAGCGATCTGGACGATGTGGCCCAGCAGTATGGACGCGTCGGGCGAAAGCACTGGTATCCGCGCAGCGAACTGGCTGGACGCCTGCCTGTCGAATGGAATCACTGGTGGCCTTATGAAGATGTGGAGATCACCGAAACCGTTTTCGCCCGCAACGTCGAGCGCGCCGCTCAAATGGGCTTTGAAGTCTGCACGCTGGACGCCGGTTGGTTTGGCCCCAGCGACTCGGATACATTTTGGTACGACTATCGCGGTGACTGGCACCTGGTCAACCGGCGCCGCTTCCCCAACGGCATCCGTCCGGTGGCTGACCAGGTACACGCGCACGGGATGAAATTTGGCATCTGGTGCGAGATCGAGTCGTTGGGGGTGAAAGCCCAACTTGCCCTCGACCATCCGGAATACGTCGCGACCCGTGCTGGAGAACGCCTGGGCTATGTGTGCTTCGGCAACCCGCAGGTGCAGGAATGGGCCTATGCCACGCTGGCCCGCCTGATCACCGAATACCAGTGCGATTGGATCAAGGTGGATTTCAACCTTGACCCCGGCGCCGGCTGCGACCGCAGCGATCACGGGCACCAGATCGGCGATGGTCTATACGAACATATTCGCGGCTATTATCGCACCCTGGAACGCATTCGCCGCGATTATCCTCAGGTGGTGCTGGAGAATTGTTCATCCGGCGGGCTGCGCATTGACCTGGGCATGCTGCGCCGCACCGATATGACCTACCTGTCCGACCCGGACTACCCCGTGCATGATCTGCAGATCTTCTGGGGCGCCAGCACCATGCTGTCAGCTGACCGCCTGCTGCATTGGACCTACAGTCACTGGCGCAACATCGATCCGCCCCCGCAGCAGACCTTCAACCCGCGCGATCCAGCCCTGACGAAGAAAAAATGGGATTACTACTCGCGCATTTCCATGCTGGGGTTTTACGGCATTTCGCAGAAATTGCCCGACCTGCCGGAATGGCTGACGCAACGCATCATCGAACACAATGCCATTTACCAGAAGGTGGTACGCCGCTTTGTCAAAGAAGCTAACCTGTACCGTCTGACCGCCCAACCCCGCCGCAGCGGTGAAGGCGAACGCTGGAGCGCATTTCAATATGCCCTGCCGGATGAAAAAGAACACCTGCTGTTTGTGTTCCGCCTTCCAGGCGCAGAAGCGCAGCGCACCATTTGCCTGAAAGCGCTGCAGCCAGAGCGAATCTACACTGTACAAGGCCTGGAGGGTGAGTTCACCCTCACCTGCAGCGGGGCAAGCCTGATGCAGGAAGGTTTGCATTTGTCCGACCTCGAAGAAGAAGACTCGGCGTTGTTGTTGATCTGTTGAAACCTGCTTTGGAGACTTAAACTCATGAATGAAGTTGAATTGGTTCTGGCTGTGAAGGATGAGCTGGGAGAAGGTCCCGTCTGGCATGCCGGCGAACAGGCCCTGTATTGGGTGGATATCAACAGCGGGTTATACCACCGCTACCAACCCGATCCCGGACTGCACGAAGTGGTGCAGGTGGGGATCAAGATCGGCGCGCTGGCGTTCCGTCAAAAAGGCGGGCTGGTTCTGGCAGCCGAACACGGCTTTTACACCTTCGATCCTGCCGCCAACTTGCTGCAACCCATAGGCGCACCCGAAAAAGACAAGCCGCACACACGCTTCAACGACGGCGCAGTTGACCGGCGCGGGCGTTTCTGGGCTGGCACGTTGGGTGACCCTCAAAACAACAATCTTTACCGTCTGGACCCGGATGGCACGATACAACGCATGGATACCGGCATCGACATCTCCAATGGCATTGGCTGGAGTCCGGACAACCGGGTGATGTACTATGTCGACTCCACACCCGGCCTGATCTATGCCTATGATTACGACATCGAAACCGGCAACCTTGCCAACCGGCGCGTTTTCGTAGACCGGTCAGACCGCAAAGGCGTACCCGATGGATTGACGGTGGACGCGCAGGGCCGCATCTGGACTGCCATCTGGGGCGGTTTCTGCCTCGAAGTGTACTCACCTGCCGGGCAATTGGAACAGGTGGTGGATCTACCGGTGGAATTCCCGACCAGCATGGCTTTTGGCGGACCGGACCTGGAAGACCTGTACATCACCTCCGCGCAGGAGGAGATTCCGCTCAGTGAGCGCGATCGACACCCGCTGGCGGGGAATGTATTCCGCATCCGCGGCGCAGGGCGCGGATTGACAGAGCCAGCCTTCGCCGGCTGAGTCAAAGCGAGCCGCATCAGCCCAGCGCTCCCGCATGGATGGAGATGCGCGTGCTCAATGAGCTGCCTGGCTCCAGCGACGAGCACTGACCGAGCCGGATCGCCTCATTGACTGACAGCGGCATGGCGGTGGCTGGCTCCAATACTGCCACAGTGTGCCCGTCAAAACCACCATAAGAGGCGAAGTAGCACAGGTACGGGAAGACCTGCGGGTCAAAGTCAATCGACAGTTCGCAGCCTCTCGTCTGGCTGCGCAGACCGACATGACCGGCTTTCAATCCGTACAGGAACAGGAAATCGGTCGTGCCGTCAGAAACAGGAATGCAGTCCGCGCGCTTGCCGTCCACGAAAGGCCATGGGAACGGCGCCTGCGACTGCCAGCGCGACCATTGCGCGTCTGCGACAACGGCATGTTCTGCCGGGCAGATCAATTCATCGCCAGGAGAGATGATCGCCGCGGCATGCAGCTTCCACAAAAAGAAACGCCGCTCGCTTGCACGGTTTTCGATGCGCACATCTAGGTCAACGTGGGGTGCATCCGGGTGCAGGCGAATGCGTTTCTCATAGCTCAGGTTCCAGAGGGGCAGCCTGCCACGCAAAAGCAGCGCACCTTCTTCAAAGGCAGCCTCCAGCGGCAGCGTCCACAATTCGCCGTGGTCCGGGCAATCCAACCCGGCGATGGGTTCAGGCAGGTCACCGGGGATCACCTCGTCAATGCCACCGTAGAAATGCGGATCATAAGCCTCCCCGGGGGGCACGCGGCGCAGCGGCAGGGCTGCGTTCCTCCACAGGAACTCGCGCTGCAGGCCTTTGTGAAACAGGCTGATGATCCGCCCGCCGGTCTCCGGAGAGACATCCACCTGAAGGTTGTCATTCTCCAGGCGGATCACGTGCACCTGGTCAACCACCCGTTCGGTTCGTTCGATCTTCGCATGATTCATCATGCGTACATTTTACCCAGTGAAGCCAAAACAGGGAGAAAACAGGAATATGTCAACTCAAAAATACCAGATCAACAACATAGAAATCACGATCGATGAGATCCCCCCGCTGCGTTTCCCCAGCGCGACCGACTGCAACAGCCCCATCTGGTGGTGGGATGGGAAAATGCACATTCTCAACTCCACCGGGCATCCTGTGCACTCGTCCGGCGAACACGTGGAGAACATGACGCGCGGCAGCGAAATCATCTACACTGCCTGGCGGGATGGTGGGCGTTGGATTGAATCGGTGCACCAAGAGCCGGACGGCACCCTGTTCGGTTGGTATCACAACGAGCCTGCGCATCTCGTCCCAGATGAATACCATGTCGGGCGGCAATTCCCGCTCACCGCGCCGTTTATTGGCGCAGTGGTCTCCTACGATAACGGCGACTCCTGGGACGACCTGGGCTTGATC
>JACRAG010000576.1 GCA_016213455.1 Anaerolineae bacterium
CCTCTTCGCCGATGAACAGCATCAGCCTGCGCTGCCCATCCTGGCGATAACCTTCTACCCCTTTGACCAGAACATTGTGGTCGGTAACAATGACAGCATCGAGGCCTGACTGCATGGCTGCTGCTGCAATGGTGGAGTGGCTGCCACTTCCATCCGAATATGTGGTGTGCATGTGCAGGTTTAGAAGTATTTCGCTCATTGCGGTTGACGAGTTCGTGGTGTGGACGGTATAATCTGCAACTGGTAAATTGACCAGGAGGAACTTGTGACTGCTTACCTCGATATTGCGTTGATTATAACGTCAATTGCTTTGATCACCAGCGTGATCCTGCAAAGCAAGGGCGTTGGCCTCGGTAGTCTTTCGGGCGGTGATTCCAGCTCGGTCTATCCGGTTCGCCGCGGCATCGAAAAAACCTTGTTCTACGTCACTATTGGATTGAGTGTTGTATTCTTTGGGTTGATCATCCTGTTGATCGTCCTGAAGTAACCACAATTCAATTTGCACTTTTACCCAAGATCGTCGAACACGGATTTAAGACAATCAGGGCGTTCTCGAAAGTTTGGGAATTGGCCCTTTTTGCGTTATAAAGGCTTATGAGGAAATTTCGCTGGCAACTGCTCATCATATTCCTCGCCGGTCTGGTAGTGGGCATCCTGCTACTCGGCGAGCAGCCTCAGGCACCATCGCCTGAAGCGACACCCGAGCCGGTTAAGGGCGGTGTGTATAGTGAAGCCCTGATCGGTTCCTTCCAACGCTTGAATCCCATTCTCAACTATAACAATCAAGCCGACCATGACGTGACCAGTCTGCTGTTCAAAGGGCTGGTTACCTTCGATGGCAACGGCATTCCACGACCAGACCTGGCGGATTGGGGTATTTCGGCGGATGGGACGCTCTACAACGTCACCTTGAAGGAAGATCTGACCTGGCACGACGGCAAGCCCGTCACCGCTGATGACGTGATCTTCACCATCGAGTTGATGCGCAACGGCGGCTCGATTGTCCCGGCTGACTTGCAGGCGCTGTGGAAGGGCGTGGAAGTGGTGCGCCTGAGCGACCTGGCCTTGCAGATTCAACTGCCTGAGGCTTATGCGCCGTTTTTGGATTATCTCAATTTTGGCATCCTGCCCAAGCATTTGCTGGATGGCAAGACCATCGACCAAATTGCGGACGATCCCTTCAATCTGCAGCCGATTGGAAACGGCCCTTACCGTTTTTCACGATTTATCGTGGAAAATGATCAGGTTGTGGGCGTGGTCCTGTCGGCCTACGGCGATTTTTCGCTGACCAAACCCTACCTGGATGAATTGGTTTTTCGTTACTATCCGGATGGGCCCGCGGCTTTAAAAGCCTATCGGGATGGTTTGGTGCAGGGGATTGGCAATGTGACCCCGGATATCTTGAATGAGGTTCTGGCTGAGCCGGGTCTGTCCTTGCACACGGTGCGCCAGCCGAAATTGACCCTGGTGCTATTCAATCTGGATAACCCTGAAGTAGCCTTCTTGCAGGATAAAGCTATACGCCGCGCGCTTTTGGAAGCGATCAACCGGCAGGGCATGATTGACCGGACTTTGCTGGGACAGGCGGTACAAGCCGATGGTCCCATTCTGCCGGGCACCTGGTCGTTCTATGAAAAAACCAAAAAGGTGGAATTCAATCCCGAGGCGGCGCGCAATGCGCTGAAACAGGCGGGGTATGCGCTGGCAACCGAGCAGGACACGTATCTGAGCAAAGACGGCGTGTATTTACGCTTCACATTGGTGCATCCTGACACGGCTGAGCACCGCGCGATCGCGGAAGCCATCCAGGCTGGCTGGGAAAGCCTGGGGGTTGAGGTCAACTTGGAAGCGTTGCCGTATGATCAACTGGTTGGCGATCGGTTAAACCCACGCACTTATCAGGCGGCTCTGGTTGATTTGAACCTGTCCAACACGCCCGACCCCGATCCCTATCCATTCTGGGATCAGGCGCAAATTGGCCCCGAGGGTCAAAATTATGCGCAGTGGAGCAACCGCATGGCATCCGAATATCTGGAGTCGGCGCGTGTCAGTACCGATATTGGCGAACGGGCCCGGTTCTACCGCAATTTCCAGGTGATCTTTGCCGATGAACTGCCGGCGCTGCCGTTGTTCTACTCGGTTTATAACTATGCGGTCAGCAATACCATTCAGGGCGTGCGGGTTGGCCCATTGTTCGACCCCGCGCAGCGGCTTGCCGGTATCACCGGCTGGTTCCTGGCTGGACAACCTCCGCGTGTCGCTTCACCGACTGTCACCGTGGCGCCCTGATGAAGCTCGAAGCAGATGGCGCGTATCTGAAACTGGCAGTTCCTGACCTGAAGGATTTTTTGCTTTCGGGGCAGCTATTCTGGCCCATCGGGTCGATCCCGACCGCGTTGGGCGAGCCAGGTTCGGATACGCTCTCGATCGGCGGCACACTGGTGGCGCTGGCACGATATCAGGCTGCGCGCCCCGGGTCGGCTGAGCCGTATGCGCGGCAGGTGGCTGATGTACGTAAAACGTGGCGGGCCAACTGGGATAAAAAGGCCGCCAGAGAATTTACTGCGCGGGTGAAATTGTGGAGCCAGGCAGTGGATGAAATTCTGCAGTCCGGCGCAGGCCGCAGCAAACTTTACCTGTCTCGCATCCGGTTGCGCGTCATGTTGGAATTTCTTTCCCAGGATAACAGGGAAATCCCCGCGGGCGATGTGATGCAGCTGGTCTTAATGGACAAGCGGCTGCAGGCGTCACTGCAGGATGGAGAATTTATCTGGGAACCGGAAGTAGTGGCGGCTTTTCCAGCGCAGCCCTTCTGGTATCTCTATCGCACGGTTTCTTCGTAAGTCACAGAAAGGACATACGGATATGGCATCCAATTTCTACACACGGCGAGGCGACAAAGGCACGACGGGTTTGTTGGGTGAGGGGCGCATATCCAAGAGTGACTTGCGCATCGACGCTTTGGGTACCGTGGATGAAGTCACCGCGGCTTTGGGGATGGCACGGGCAACCTGCCAATCTCAGGAAGCCAAGGAAACTTTGGTGGTCATCCAGCGCGACTTATATAATCTAATGGCCGAAGTGGCGGCTACGCCAGAGAACGCGGCCAAATTCCGCGGGATCAATGAGCAGCGGGTAGCCTGGCTGGAAGAGAGAACGGACTGGCTCGCCGGGCAGGTTGAACTTCCCCGGGAATTCATTGTGCCGGGAGACAGCCAGGCAGGGGCGGCGATCGACCTGGCGCGTGCGATTACCCGCCGGTCAGAACGCCGCCTCGTCGAGTTGACCGAAGATGGTGGATTGAATAATGAGGAAGTTTTGCGGTATATGAACCGCCTGTCCTCTTTTTGTTTTGTTCTTGAACTGTTTGAGAATCAAATTGCCGGAACATCAAAGCCCACATTGGCGAAAGGTTGATTTAATTCGTGACTGGAACCCTTATTAATGTCGTTGCCATCCTCGTCGGATCGGGTCTGGGTATTTTATTGGGCGGTCGACTTCCCGAAAAATTAAAACAAACCGTGGTCGCAGGGTTGGGGTTATTTACGGCTGCCCTGGGTATTCAGATGTTTTTGGAAACCCAAAACTCACTGGTTGTGTTGGGGGCGCTTGTGATTGGCGCGCTGCTCGGTGAATGGTGGAAGATTGAGGACCTGCTGTATGGACTGGGCGCCTGGTTGGAAAAGCGTTTTAATAAGAAATCCGAGTCGGAATCGGATGGTGCCGGCTCATCCCAAGAGCGTTTCATCCGCGGCTTTTTGACGGCATCGCTGGTATTTGTGGTTGGCCCCATCGCCATCCTTGGCTCGATCCAGGATGGTCTCACCGGCGATTTTAAGCTGCTGGCGGTTAAATCCACCCTGGACGGCTTCGCGTCGTTGGCTTTCGCCTCCAGCCTGGGGATTGGCGTGGCCTTTTCTGCCCTGCCGATTCTGGTTTACCAGGGACTGATTACTTTGCTGGCGGCGCAAGTGCAGGCCGTGACCACCGAAGCAATGA
>JACRAG010000579.1 GCA_016213455.1 Anaerolineae bacterium
CGAGAGAACATCTCTTGTGGAAGCGAATATGCCAGGAAAGCGCTTGCGGTTGACCGGCTTTGTCCTGGACCAAAACTGCCAGCCGGTTGCCGGTGCATTCCTGGATTTCTGGCAGGCAGACAGCCAGGGAGTGTATGACAACACCGGATTCACCCTGCGCGGGCACCAGTTTACCGCCGCCGACGGCAGCTTCATCCTGGAAACCGTCGTACCAGGTGAATACCCAGGCCGCACCGAGCACATCCATGTCAAAGTGCAGGCGCCGGGCGGCGAAATGCTCACCTCCCAGTTGTTTTTCCCAGGTAAAAATGCAAACGAATCTGACCGGATTTTTAACGAGCAGCTTCTGGTATCAATCTTGCAAGACAGCTACTCAATGATTGCTGAATTTACCTTTATCGTGCCGTAATGTTGCCGATTCTTCCGTATTTACGCGCTTTTTACCCTGGTTTTCGTTTTTATGCTTTATAATTTTTTGTAATCCGTTTATTGCTGTTCAATTTCCCGCAGGGGGACATGTGAGTGAAATAATCAACAGCTCTCCGGGCATAGCTACCGGGAAAGACATCTCGAACATTCCTGGTTCGTCCAGCAAGGTAAACCCAAGCTGGCGCGAATTTGCTTATTCGGAAGAAAATGTCGGCGGGTTAATTCTGCATGTCCAGCGGTTGACCAGAGATTTTGGCCCAGGCTTGCGCACCACGGTAACCTTGAAAGGCTGCGCTTTACATTGTGATTGGTGCGCTAATCCCCAGTGCATTTCTCAAAAACAGGAAGTCATTCGCAAAGATCGCCGCTGTATTCACTGCTATCTGTGCATCGAGCATTGTCCCATCGGCGCTCTGGAGATGGTCGGCAAAACCCTCATTCGTGATCGCCAACGCTGCCGCACCTGCGGCATCTGCGTGGATGTTTGTCCTTCAGGCGCCCATCAGATGCTGGGACGCTTCGCCACTGTCGAAGATATCACCAAAAACCTGGTTGAAGACCGCGCCCATTATGCCCGATCCAACGGTGGCGTGACGATTGCAGGCGGCGAACCAACCCGCCAGCCCATCTTCACCCTGGCGCTGCTGCGATCGCTGCGCGATAAGGGCATCCACACCAACCTGGATACCAACGCCACCTGCAGCCCGGAGACGTTCGTCGACATCATTTCCGCGAGCGACATGGTGAGTATTGACCTCAAACTGATGGATGACACCGCGCAAAAACGCCATACCGGAATGGGGACCGATGCGATTGTGCACAACCTGACCTGGCTGGCGTCACAGCCTCACAAGCGTATCTGGGTGCGCACCCCACTCATTCGCGGCGTCACCCTCACAGAAACCAATCTCAAAGCCATTGGCAGCTTTTTGATGGACATCTTTGGCGGTCGGGTGGAGCGCTGGGAGTTTTACAGCCACGACATGGACATCGAAGAGAAATACCACCTCCTCGACCGCGAATGGGCTTATACGGGTAATCTGCCGGTGACTCCCGCCGAAACAGGGTTGGCCCGCCAGTGGGCCGGGCAGTCCGGTTTCGATCTGCAGCGCGTCACCGTCACCCACGCCACTCGCTCGTTTTAATGTCAATTCGCCTCTTTCCAAATAAAACCGGTCTGGAAAAATCCAGACCGGTTTATTCTTACCTTCACTGATGAAACCCTCGCCGGTGGATCAGCTCCAGGCCCGGTCGTGGCTCCAATCATCATTCCATTGATCTGTCGGCTCCCACAACCCGGGAATAGCCGGGTGCAGATGCTCCGCAATCACCTCATCGTTGAGCGACTCGATGCCCAACCCGGGCGTGTTGGGCAGTTGAATGTAACCGTCTTTGACCAGCGGTTTGGGCAGCCCATTCGCCAGGTCGTTCCACCAGGGCACATCCACCGAGTGGTATTCCAGCGCCAGGAAATTCTCCGTGGCTGCCACCGAATGCACCGCTGCCATACAGCCGATGGGGCTTTCTGCCATGTGCACCGCCATCGCCACGCCGTGTTCCTGCGCCAGGTCGCCGATTTTCTTGTTCTCCAGGATGCCGCCCGAACTGAGCACATCCGGGTGAATCACCGAAACGCCGCGTGCCTCGAGCAAAGGCCGGAAACCCTCTTTCAAGTAGATATCTTCGCCTGTGCAGACCGGGATCTGAATCGCCCGGCTCAGTTGAACATACTGGTCGGTGTACTGCCACGGGATCATGTCTTCCACCCAGGCCAGGTTGTATTTCTCCAGGCGTTTACCCAGGCGGATGCAATCCTCCAGCGCAATATGACCAAAGTGGTCCGTGGCCAGCGGCACGGTATAGCCGATCACCGAGCGTACCTCTGCCACGTATTGCTCCAGCAGGTCCAGCCCTTTTTCGGTCAGGTGAATCCCGGTGAAGGGATGCGCGATGTTATAGATGTCATAGGCGCGGTTGCGCAGCCAGCGCTCCTCGTCATCTCTCGATGACCAGCGCCAGCCGTATCGCCCCAGTTCGTTCATCTCCTCCATCAGACCCAGCGGATAGCTCAGGGCGCCTGGCTCGTGCGCGATCAGCCCGATGCCCACGTCCATCTTCAGGAAGGTGAACCCCATCTCCATACGCTTCTTCAACGCAGCGCCCATCTTCAAGCCGTCCGGTTTACCGTCCACATCCGTATCGCAGTAGATGCGAATCTGGTCACGGAACTTGCCACCCAGCATTTGATACACCGGCACGCCGTACGCTTTGCCCGCCAGGTCCCACAGCGCCACTTCGACGCCGCACACGCCGCCAGCCTGCCGAGCCGGTCCACCAAACTGCTTGATCCGGCGGAAAAGGCGGTCCACTTCACAGGGATTTTCGCCCAAAATCAGGCGTTTCAGCATCAATGCATAGGTTTTGGAAGCCGCATCACGCACCTCGCCATACCCCACCAGGCCCTGGTTGGTGTACACCTTCATCAAAGTGCAGTGCATCGGCGCGCCCGCGATATCGGCAAAGCGGATATCGGTGATGCGCAGGTCGGAAGGGCGAGAGAAAGTCCTCACGGAATTTAGAACCTGTTCAAACGTCTCGTGGTTGTCTTTTTCTGACATGGAAACCTCAATGGGTATTTTCTTACGGGATGAATTGATTATACCGTCACTTTCAGGTCGGTATTTTGGCAGTGATTCCTGGCCAAACCACCAACCGGACAAGCCTGACAAATTCCTTTCAGGCGCCCATCTTAACACCATCTTAATACCCTCAGGACTATAGTCGATAAGTTTTAGGTAAACAGAACACAAAAATTTCGCTCACTCAAGAGCAAAAGGACGCAAGATGGAATTAGATGGTGGAATTTTTAAAGAAACAGCCGGCTTGAAGGTGCCAAACACCTGGAAATCCTGGTTGATTGGCCGCCCATTGGCCACCGCGGATGCACCGCACCAGACCATTGGAAAGCTGGTAGGGCTGGCTGTGTTTGCGTCCGATGCCCTATCCTCTACGGCATATGCCACGCAGGAAATTTTGATTATCCTCGCCGCCGCGGGCAGCCTGGCCTATGGATATGCATTTCCCATCTCGATTGCGATTGTTCTCCTGATGGCCATCGTATCCATTTCCTATGAGCAGACCATTCATGCCTATCCCGGTGGGGGTGGCGCTTACATTGTGGCGCGCGATAACCTGGGGGAACTGCCGGCGCAAACCGCCGGGGCTGCCCTGCTCACCGACTACATTCTGACCGTCGCCGTCTCCATTTCATCGGGCGTCGCGCAGATTGTATC
>JACRAG010000580.1 GCA_016213455.1 Anaerolineae bacterium
AAGAGCAGACTGCCGATCCACAGCCAGTTGACCAGCGGATTGCGGAAAACCTTGAAGGTCGCGCCATCGGCTGAAATGGGCTGCCAATCCACCAGCAGCACGTAAAGATCATCTTCCAGAGTGCTGCGCACGCCCGGAATGGTCATGGGCTGCTGGCTGTCATAGTAAAAGTCGCGGCGCGGATGCAGTTGGCCGACCGGCTGCCCGTCCCGGCTCACATCCACAACCGCGCGGGCCACATTGCGACCATCCGGCATATCAAACTCATCCAGCTTGCGATAGGTGACCGTGTAGCCGCCCAAATTGATCGACTCGCCCGCCTTCAAGGAACCCTGCGTTTCCACCTGGAAGAGTTCGATGCCGATGATGCCAAAGGCCATGAGCACAATGCCCAGGTGAATGGTGTAGCCGCCATAGCGCCGCCGGTTCCGACCGGCGAGCCGCCACAAGGACACCAGGAGGTTCTCCTCTGTCTTGCGCGAGCGGGCAATCACCGCCCGTCCATACTCATACAGCGTGACACACAGCGAGAACGCCACCAGCCAGATGGCAAACAGGGCCAAAGCCGAACGGACGCCCAGAACCACCGCCACAACCAGGAGCACAAGCGATACCAGGGTCGGCTTCCAGATGGCCCGGCCGAGGGTTTTAATGGTGGAGTGCCCCCAGGCCGAAAGCGGCGCGACGCCCATCATGAACAACAGGCCCGCGAAGAGCGGTCCGGTGGCGCGTTCGTAGAAGGGCGGCCCCATAGTCACCTTTTGGCCGGTCACCAGCTCAGAAATGAGCGGGAAGATAACGCCAACGAAGCAGATGACCAGAATACCCATGAAAAGCAGGTTGTTCACCAGGAACAGGGCTTCGCGCGAGAGCATCGAATGCATCTGCCCTTCCGAGCGCAGGTCATTCCAGCGCATTAGCAGCAATCCAAGCGATACGCTGAAAGTAATCACAATGAAACCGAAGAACATCGGGGCAATTGCGCTTTGCGCAAAAGCATGCACGGAAGAAAGCACGCCGGAACGCGTCAGGAAAGTGCCGAAAATGACCAGCGAATAAGTCAGGATCACCAGCACCATATTCCAGCGCTTGAACAATCCCCGCTTCTCCTGAATCATCACCGAATGCAGGAAAGCCGTTCCGGTCAACCAGGGCATGAACGCGGCAATTTCCACCGGGTCCCAGGCCCAATAGCCACCCCAGCCCAGTACGTCATAGGCCCAACGGCTGCCCAGCACCAGACCAAGCGAGAGGAACAGCCAGGCGATCAACGTCCAACGCCGGGTCAGGCGAATCCAGCGGTCATCCGTGCGACCGGTGATCAACGCCGCGATGCCGAACGCAAAGGGGATGACGAAAGAAACAAAGCCCAGGTAAAGCATGGGCGGGTGAATGATCATACCCGGGTGGCGCAGCAGCGGGTTCAAACCGCGCCCATCCTGCGGGAAGATCGCCACCGAATTGGCGGGTTGGATGAGCGCCTCCACCTGACCGCTCGCGGTAGCCCAGAAGCGGGTGAAGGGGTTCTCAAAAAATAGGCTGAGCGACAGGAAGAAAGCCAGGGTGACCAATGAAACCACGATCACCCAGGGCAGAAATTCACGGTCGCGGGTCCATTTCACCAGGGTTGCCGCCGACGCAAAAGCCGCCATCAACCAGGACCAGAAGATCAACGAGCCTGCCTGCCCGCCCCACAGCGATGTAATCTTCAGATACATCGGCATGGTCGAACTGGTCACACCGTAAACGAACGGATACTGGTACTGGCCTGTGACCAGCATGTAAATCAACGAAAGCGAAGTGAGGGTGATTAATGGAAAAGTCAGCAGCATGGACAGGCGCGCACTTTCCAGCCAGGCATGACTGCCCTTCCGCGCGCCATAAATGGCTGCTCCGATGCCGTAGAGTGAAATGATGAAAGCCAGGACCAAAGAGCCGAAACCAAAATTGGCTGCCATAAGGGTTACTTGCTCCCCTGAGACTGCTCGGGCACGGCTTCTTCATAACGGGTCGGGCATTTCAACAGCAGTTCTTCCGCATGGAAAACGCCATCTTCACCCAGACGACCGGTCATGATGGCCTGCGCTTCATTTTTCAAAAGGTCAGGCATCACGCCTGAATACACCACTTTGATGCGCGACCGGTTGGGATCCATGACGGCATCATGTAAAACCTGTGCCATGCCGCCCTGCGCATCCACTTCAGACTGGTTGCCTGGGGTATGCGCCACTTCAAACTCCAGCATCAGGTTCTTGCTGTCATACACAATGCTGTCGCCAATCACGGCGCCAGAAACACGCAGCTGGCGTCCGACCACTTCTGAACCTTTGGCATTCAATTCATCAATGGTCATAAAGTACTGGGCATTGGCGCTGGCCGATGTCCAGATGAGATAGACGATCGCGGCGAGGATCAACACCCCACCGATGATAAACTTCATCCGTCCAGCAGCCGGTTTGGCGACAGATTGGACGCCAGCAGTACGGTTCTCAGCGAGATCCATAGGTTACATCCTCCACATTAAGGCTGAGTTATTCCATCTCATTGTCCCAGACCAGGATTAACCCAATCTGAAAATGGGTAGTTTTCGGGGCAGATTATAACAGATTGAAGGTAATATTTCTCATATAATGTACAGAAAATCACAAACAAACATCCCGAACATCGGTAATTTGTCCGGGATGACAGGTCAGCAATCGGTTTTATGATTTTCGGGAATTGGTTTTCACCACCTGCCCGACTTTCAGCTCCACCGGCAGATAGCGTTTGCTCAACAATTCGATCAACACGCGCACTCGTTCGGTGCCCGGCAGGCGCACATCGAAGATCGCCTCATATCCGGCAAACGGTCCATCGTGAATCAGGACGCGCGTGCCCTTTTCCAGGTCGGTGAACTCCTCGCCTCCCTGCACATTGACCTGTTCGACGCGCTGCCGGATGGCTTGAATCAACACATCGGGGACAGCTGCCGGCTCGCTGTCAAAAGTGACCATGCCCCGGGCAAACGGCATAAATTGGAGAAAAGACAGGCCGACCTT
>JACRAG010000590.1 GCA_016213455.1 Anaerolineae bacterium
AGCCGGGCGCCAACCTGATGCAGTTGGGTCGGGGTCAGTCCTTTGAATAGGCGGATGGAAGTAAGTGCATGGGTGAGGTCTGCAGTGTTCATCCCTTATTTTATAACACAGCCGCCATCGAATTTCTACGCGTTGGCGTTGGTTTGCGCTTTTGTATGGAGGGCGGCGGGTTCTTCCGTTGACGATGTTTGGGCGGCATCATCCAACCGGATGACCATGCCCTCCCTGGCGATCAACGTGCCGGGATGAATGCGGTCCACCTGTTCGGCGATGCGGTCGAGTTGGGCGTCGTCGTATTCCGGTGCATGATGGAACAGCGCCAGTTTGCGCGTGTGGCTGACCTGCGCAGCCTGGATGGCGATGCTGGTGGTCGAATGTCCGTAGCCCTGGGTGGTGGGTAGACCGGGAGCCAGGCCGAGGTAATGTTCGTCGGTGTATTGTGCGTCGTGGATGAGCAGGTCTGCGCCGCTGGCAAAGTTGGCCAAGCGGCGGTCGCCGTTGACATAGCCTTCGGTGTCGGTGGCGTACACGACCGATTTACCGCGCCAGTCGATGCGATAATGCAGCACGCCGTTGGGGTGGGCATAAGAGCGCAGCACGCGTACGCGGATCAGGTCCGGGTCGGATTGAAGGGCCGGGTCGTTGGCAGAACCCAGCGCCACACCGCCCACCGATTCGCCGATCATCAGCACATCCGGCTCGCGCAGGGTGGCAAAACTGAGCCAGGCGTTCAATTCGGCCAGGCGCACCGGAAAGTAAGGGGGAGTCATCACCGTGTCGAGGGTGACTTTGGGGCTGGAGTTGAGGAAATCGGGGCCGAACAGGTGCAGGCGCGTGGTTGGGACAAAAGCAGGCGCGAAGAAGGGAAATCCCTGGGTATGGTCGTGGTGCAGGTGGCTGAAGAGCAGCACCGCCTCAACCGGTTTGCCGCGTTCCCGTGAGCGGCGCAGCAGGTCGCGGCCCAGGTTGATGATGCCGGTGCCGGCGTCCAGAATCAACACATACCCGCCGGCTTCCACTTCCACGCAGGGGGTGTTGCCCCCGTAACGCACCGTGGTCGGGCCGGGAGTCGGGTAACTGCCGCGGACACCCCAAAAACGCACCACAAATTTGTCCTGTTCGTTCATCCCCTTACCTCCAATTCCTTTCTGCATAGAAATATTAATGGATTATGGACAATGTCCATAGGAAATAATTCCCAACGATAAGAACAAATGCCCCAAAAACGCTTAACGATCTTGCAAGGTGATTCTTAAGGGACGGGTGACCATTGAAACCGCTATGATTGCGGCCCGGCGGCGAGCCGTGCGACCGCGCGGGTGGATGTGATATACTCTTGCGCATGCCCCAAATTGACGCAATTGTTTTTGATATTGGCGGAGTGCTGCTGCGTACGGACTTTCCGGCACGCAGGGTGGCGTTGGCGCAGCGATATGGACTGGATCGGACCGGCATCGATGAACTGGTGTTTGGTTCGGCGGCTGCCCGCGCTGCCGAAGTAGGCCAGGCGAGTGAAGCGGAACTCTGGCGGTCCGTTCAGGAGAGGTTAAACCTTTCGGACGATGCGCTGGAAGTCTTTCAACGAGAATTTTGGGGCGGCGACCAGGTTGACCTGAGCTTGCTGGAGTGGATGGCGGCTCAACGTCCGCGCCGCAAGGTGGCGCTGCTGACCAACAGCTGGTGGCAGGACCCGTTGGGGATGCTGGTGGGGCGCTTTCATGTGCCGGCGATATTGGCGCAAGCTGCCGTGGAGCGGGTGATCAGCTCAGCGGTGGTGGGGGTGAGAAAACCCGATCCGCGCATCTTCCAGATCGCGCTGGACGGATTGGGCGTGGATGCGAACCGGGCGATATTCGTGGATGATTTTATCGAAAATGTGGAGGCAGCCCGCGCTTTGGGTTGGCACGGCGTGCATTTTCGTACGGCTGACCAGGCGCGCCTGGCATTGACCTCCCTGCTTGAAGGCTGATAAACCATGCCCGCGGTGACCATTGGCGTTGTGGCGGATACACATGTGCCTGACCGGGTCGACAGCCTGCACCCGGGATTAATTTCGGGTCTGCGCGCAGCCGGGGTGGAGCGCATTTTCCATCTGGGGGACATCAGCACGAACCGGGTGCTGGATGAACTGGTCCAGGTTGCCCCGGTGACGGCTGTGTGTGGCAACCGCGACCTGTGGATGCAGCCGCAGCCCGCTTGGTCAGCCCAGGTTGAGGTGAATGGTTTGCGGGTGGTGCTGCAGCACGGTATGGGCAATTGGGTCACATACTGGCTGGATAAGTTTCAATACCTGGTCCAGGGCTACCGTTTTGAACGTTACCACCGCATTCTCACCCGCGAGATAACCAATGCGGATGTGTATATTTATGGGCATACCCATTCCTGTGAGGAACGCTGGGAAAATGGCCGGTTTTTCTTCAATCCCGGCTCGGCCAGTTTCGGCTTTCTGTCCACTCACCGGAAACCGTCCTTTGGCATCATGCGTATATCCGAGACGGGCAAAGTGGAAACCCGCATCTGTCTCTTGAATGGTTATCGCGCATCTCGAGGAAAATGGATTTCCCTGGATCAGCGTGATATTTGATGAAAAATTCCGTATAAATAAGATGGGCATGAGGCTTACCCTCACGGCCCATTTGCAGCCTCTTCGTAAACAACACACATTCTTTAATAAATTTCCAATGATCAAACGCCTGGTCCAGTCTGGCTTCGATTCATGCCACCGGCGGACCAGTATGGTATTGGGGAGATTCCATGAACCGGTTTTTGCTTCGTAGATTGCTATTGCTGCCGGTGATTTTGGTGGTGTTGAACCTGGCGGGTTTTACCTATGCCAGCCTGGCGCAACGCAACCAGTCCGCGCAGAGCGCATTCGGTATGCGCCAGGTTGAAGAGCCGCCATTGTGGGACCAGTATCGGGTTTACCTGGAGGGGGTATTCCAGGGTGATCTGGGGTCCATGCCGGTCGGCGCGAACCTTGGGGTGGGGTCTTTTGTTTGGAATGCGTTGTGGCCAAGCGTGGGGCTGTTCATCCTGGCGTTTCTGCTCAGCCTGCTGGTTGGCTTGCCGCTCGGACGGGCAGCGGTGCGGGTGGATCCTCCGGAAGTGCGTTCATGGTTGCCGCTGCTTTCCACCATTGGCCTGGCGATGCCGGGTTTTTACGTGGGCACCCTGCTGGTATCGCTGCTGCTCATTCAAGCCATCCAATCCGGTTCGCGCGCGATTCTGCCGGTCGCAGGATACGGTTGGGACCTGCACCTGGTCCTGCCGGTGATTGCCCTGGCCATTCGTCCTGCCATGCAGGTGGCGCGGGTGTCTGCCGGGCTGCTTTCAGAGGAGCTGAGCAAACGCTATGTCACCTCGGCGCGCGGTTTTGGCCATACCTGGAAGACAATCCTCAACCGCAAGGCTTTGAAGAATGTGCTGGCTCCGTTATTTTTGGCCGTATCCAGCGCATTCCGCCTGACGATCGCTGAACTGGTGCTGGTTGAATACCTGTTTGATTGGCCAGGCATCGGACGCATGCTGGCGCGCACACTTGTCCCTCCCAGCACCATTTCACCGGGTGGGGGATTGGATTTGACCGTGTATTTCCTTCATCCACCGCTGCTTGCACTGCTGTTACCCATCTTTGGCGTTGTGTTTTATCTGGTGGATACGATTGCTTCCTCCTCTGCACGCCAGATCGATCCACGCCTGGGGGGCGCGGGCCAGGCGGAGGAGGTGGTTTATGGCTAATGCAATGCGGAGACCTGCTTCTTCCTGGAATTGGGCGCTGTGGACCGGCTTGCTGATGGCTTTGATCGTCCTTCTGATGGCATTTGTGGGTCCAATGCTCGCGCCTGCCGACCCGATGAAAGAGAACTATATCGGTCAGGTGGGAGAACGCTTCATCAAGCCGCCATTCCCACCCAATACGATTGAGGGTTTTCCGTTGGGCTCGGACGAGTGGGGACGGGATCTGCTCAGCCGGCTCTTGTTTGCGATCAAACCCACCATGACGTTGGTGCTGGTGGTGGCGGCGGTGCGCCTGGTGATTGGCATTGCCGCCGGCATGATCAGCGGCTGGTCGCGCTCGTGGTTTTCGCGGGTGCTGGATGTGTTGATTTCAGCATCGCTGACCATCCCTGTGTTGTTTGTGGCTTTGTTTGTTATCGCCTTGATGGGCAGCCGGTGGGGGGTGTGGGCCTTCATCCTGGGTTTGGCGATCACCGGTTGGGCCGAACCGGCGCGTATTGTGCGCGAACAGACCCGCGGTTTGAAGTCTCAGGCATTTGTGGAGGCTGCCTATGCCATGGGCGCCTCACCTGAGCAGGGTGTGCTCTCGCACGTGCTGCCGCATGTGCTGCCGATGATGTGGATTCAACTGGCCTTCGAAGTAGCCGGCAGCCTGCTGGTGACCGCTTCGCTGGGTTTTCTGGGATATTTCATGAACGGCATCTGGGTGCCGGTTGGAGATTGGGTTGGGCAGCGCACCGCGGGCATGCCGGAACTGGGTGAAATGCTCGGGTCGGCGACCACGCAGCGCGTGCCCTGGTCGGCATTGTTTGCCGGTGCGCTGGTGGCCTTGATTGTGCTGGCGTTCAACTTGTTGGGTGAAGGACTGCGCGCGCAGCTAAACCCAGATCGGCAGCGCCGACGCGCGGATATGACCCTGGCTTCGGCGCGGGCCGGTGCCTGGGTGGAAGACAAAGTGTATGTTGCCAGCGCCAATCTGATGCGGTTGGCCTCAGGCAATGGTGTGGTGGTCCTGCTGGGTGTGGTGATCATCGGCGGAATATGGACCATTCAGGCCAGTCAACCCCAACCAGAGGTTGGCCCGGCAGTCAGCGTGCAGGGCGGGCATTTTTGGCCGGTCACGCGCCATGATCCACAGGGCACCTATTGGACGGGTGTGGAAGGCCCTCGCAGCGCCAGCCTGTTGTGGCGCTTCCAATCCAGCAGTCCCATCACCAGCGGACCGGTGGTGGATGCACTCGGTCGCCTCTACGTGGGAACGCAGGAGCGCGAGCTGGTCGCAGTGAGCCCATCCGGTCAGGTATTATGGAAGGTAGAGCTCCCGGATGTTCCTTTCGGTTCACCAGCCCTGGCTGGCGATGGCTCCATATTCGTGGTGGATGCCAGCGCCGGGATCAGCTCCGTTTCTCCTGAGGGAAAACTCAACTGGTCGGCCAAATACACTGAGGGGCAGCAGCCGTTCAGTGGACCCGTCCTGGGTGTGGATGGCACGGCGTATTACGGTACAACCAGCCGCCTGGTGGCGGTATATCCCAGTGGGAATTTGCGTTTCCTGGTCAACCTGCCCACGTACAGCCTGGTGGATTTCATGCCGCGCCTGTCAGCGGATGGACGCTACCTGTTTATGGAGGACACCGTCACCGACACGGACACCGGCTCGCTGGTCTTTGACCAGACCCAACCCCCCATGGATGCTTACTTCGTCGGCTCCGATGCCGTGACCTATCTACGCGGGAAGGATGGGATTGATCAGTGGGAACCGACCGACACCGGTTATGTATTGATCCAGAAGGCTAAGGTGGATGCGCGCCTGCTGGGGACCAACCTGCAGCGCCCTCAACAAAGCGGCGTCAGTCCAGGCGGCAATGTGTGGATCGTGTACAGTTCGGGCTTCGATGCTGCGCGTTTTGTCTGGATCAACACCGAATCGTCGGCTGTCAATATCATTCCCTTCCCGTCGGAACAGACCCGGCTGATCGGCATTGACCAATCCGGCGCGGTGTACACCTGTGGAGAGGTCATGGGGGAGGGGGCGTTCTGCCGTTCCAACACAGCCGCGAGCGGCGAATTGAACTGGCAGATGGATCTGCCCGAGGGCGCCGGTGTGGTGGACGGCGCAATCGCGCCGAATCGCCTGTATGTGACGGTTGGACCGTTCCTGTACGCCATCGGCGGTCAATGAACGGGGTCTGAATGTGAATGACCCAACGCGCTGCGGTGTTACGCCCTGCAGCGCGTTTCTTTTTTAATCTCCTGTGCCCCAATCGTGGTGTTGGCTCAGAGAATCACAAATCGACCCGCGCCGCTGTGCAAATCCAGAATGAAAATGGACCGCTCCTCCACCTTCAGCCCACCCAACGCGCCGGGATTGATGATGCGTGTGGCGCCGTGCTGTTCGTCGCGCCGGCGGTGCGAGTGACCGGTGAACAGGTAAGCCAGGTCGCCGCGAGCGGTCAACTCATCCATGCGCGGGGTCAGATGCCCGTGGGCTGCCCCGATGGTCACGCCATCCACCGATCCAGTGTAGGTCATGCCGGAATAATTCAACGGGTTGAGGTCGAGCAGGGTTTGCCGGATCGCGCCGCTGGCGTAATCGTTATTCCCAAAAACGTGGATCACCTGAAAGCCCTGCAGCATCGCGGCGGTTTCGGGTGAGGTGAGGTCACCGCAGTGCAGCAGCAACTGGATGCCTTCCTGCTGAAAAATCGCCAGGGCAGCCCGCAGGTTGACCAGGTTGTTATGGGTGTCGGAGAGGATCCCGATGCGCATCGATCAAACGATCTCCAGCTCGCGGAAGTGGAAACCGCTGTGCAAAAAGGCCTTCTGCAGTGCGGCGCGTTGTTGTTCGTCTTCGACAAAGGAGACCACCAGGCGCAGGTAAAAGCCGCCGTCCGGGAGGGTGTTGTTGACCGAGCGCAGGATGTTGGCTTCGTGGTCCGAAACCAGGCCTGCCAGCCGGGCCAGCACGCCCGGGCGGTTGTCTTCTTTGGGCGCGTTGAGGTTGATGGTGGTCCAGTGCAGCGTCTCGCGGGTGATTTTGGCGTCATACAGCTTGCTGCGAAGGTCGTCCAGCGGAATGGCTCCTCCACCCACCGCGGTGTAAAGATCCTCCAGGCTGGCGCAGCCCAATTGTTCGAGCAGAAAATCCACCCGGTTGGTCTCCAGCGCCTGCACATCTTCCAGCGTCAGAATGCCTTGTGCGGCGATGATTTCGCGAACCAATTGCCGTCCGTGCTCGGCGGAGCGTTTGAGTGATTCGGTCGCCAGCACCAGGCGCAGCAGGCGGGCGGTGGACTCATTGCAGAAGTTCAGCCAGTCTTCACTCGGCACCAGGCGTTTACCGCTGGTGACCACTTCGACCACATCACCCGGATTAACCCGGTCGGATAACCGCGCCAGGTTGCCGTTGACTTTGACGGCTGAGATTTTGTCGAGCAAAAACTCCTGTTGAATTGAGGCGACCGCGTCCAGTACCGTGGAGCCTTCGCGCAGAAAGCGCGCCCCGCCGGATGGGGTGAGGATCTCCACCGGGCGGTAGAGGCTGGTGTCGCGCTGTTTTTTGATACAATCCACCACGCCCCAGGTGTTTTCGCCTTCCATTTCGCGCGTCGCGATGGCTACTTCCACCGCGCCATAGTCGGGCAGCCAGCCGGTGACCTGGATGGCGCGGTATCCGTTTTGTGGGAAGGCGATGAAATCGTCGAAGCGGTCGTTGTCCAGGTAGGGACCAAAGAAAGTGTTGACAGCCCCCAGCAGGTTGTAGCACTGCGCGCGGTCTTCGTCATCCACCACCAGGCGGAAGCTGATCAAGTCGTTGAGGTGCATGAAGCTGGTGAGGGGGGCTTTGCGGGCGCGCGCCATGCGGCGCAGTTTTTGCCAGGATTGCCAGTAGCCGTTGACCAGGATGTTCACTGAGCCGCTTACGCCGGTTTTTTCCATCAGATGACTGAGCTGATCCATGAACGGATTGATGAAGGAGATCTGCAGGCGCGGATCGGCATCCACCCGGGCGCGCACATCGGTATAGGTGTCCGGCTCGGCGAAGGGGAAAGCCATATCTTCCAGCCAGCAGCGCCACTTGTGGCAGTTGAGGATGCCCGCCAGTTTTCCGTAAGCGCGGATGGCTTCGGTGGCTTTCTGTACGCGCTTGGCAGGCGACATGTGTTCCAAAGTGAGCAGGTTGTGGCTTTTGTCCGCCAGTTTGACCAGGAACACGCCCGGGTCGCGAAACATGGCGATTTTGCGCAGGGTTTCCATTTCGCGCGAGCGACCGTCGCGCGGGTTGCTCAGCTTGGTTACGCCGTCCACAATGTAAGCCACATCTTCGCCCAGCTTGCCAGGGAAAAGCGTGCGAATCTGGTCCAGGCTTTCGCCGGAGTCTTCCACGGCATCATGCAGCAGACCGGCGATGGTCCAGGCTTCGTTCCCAACCAGGCGGTCCAGGAAAGCAGCCACCCAGGCGCAGTGCGTCTCGAAGTAGGGTTCGCCGCTGATACGCTTTTGACCGGCGTGGACTTTTTGCCCCCACGCAAAGGCGGCAGCGATGGATTCCGTACGAGGGATGAACTCGCCGGGGTTGAATTCATCCGCGATGGATGGACGCAAGGAGTGAACCGGTAATATATCGACCATGTGTCCATTGTACTCACTCGTTGTAGTCGATACAATTATGGATGGGGGAATGTGACAGAACCGGTTGAATACAGGAGGAAAATCACAGCCCGATGATTGACAACCCGGCGACCGCACGTTATAATCGACTGTCGCATCACTTTTTAGGGAGAGTACGTAATGGAGCCTGAAGTAACTGTTGATATTATTGATACCCCAGAAGAGAATGAATCAGAAATAACCCCAAAGCAACACTATACCGGTAAGGTTTTGAAAGTCGGTCTGGCTGGAGCGCTTGTGGATATTGGCACGGGTAAACCTGCGCTGATTCACATCTCCCAGCTGATCCCCCCCACGGATGAGCCGATCAAGCGCGTCGAAGACGTGCTGCAGGTTGGCCAGGAGTTGGAGGTGTGGGTGAAACGCATCAAAGACGAGCGCGTTGAGCTGACCATGCTCAAACCGCTTGACATGGAATGGCGTGACATCCGCAAGGGCATGACCGTGAAGGGCAAGGTCGTGCGTCTGGAAAAATTTGGCGCTTTCGTTGAGATCGGCGCCGAACGCCCCGGGTTGATCCACATCTCCGAAATGGCCCACGGTTACGTGCGCCAGCCCTCGGATGTGGTCAAAGAAGGCGACGAGATTGAAGCGCAGGTGATTGACGTCAATCGCAAGAAACGCCAGATCAAACTGAGCATCAAAGCTCTGCTGCCCGAACCGGTTGTGGAAGAAGAACCCGCTCGCGCGTTTGTTTCCGACATGCCCAAACGCGACAAGCCCGTCCGCAAAAAGAAGACCAAATCTTCTCGCGGTCGTGGTGAAGATGGCGGCAGCGATGTGGACGAATTGCTGGCTGCGCTCGGTCACTCCGAGGGCGAAGGCGAATCCGAAACCGCGATGGCCGTCGCCTGGCGCGAAGCCATGGAGCGCGCTAAAGCCCGCAAGAACGACGATAAATCTCGCCGTAAGGGTGTCTCAGAGGAAACCGAAGAAATCTTCAGCCGCACGCTGGACAATAAAGTCAAGACCAGCTAGCGACCCAGGATTGGCTCCGGCTCTCCCACGGGAAGAAAAAAGATCCCGCCGAAACCTCGGCGGGACTTTCTTTGCAAAATGGATGCGCTTTATGGTAAACTGTCAGCATCATTCATAACCTGCTGCTGGCAGGTTTTGCTGTTTGTTATTGGAATCATAACAATGATGAAAGCAGGATCAGGTTTCACCATACAACAAGTGAAACGAGCACCTTGAACCCAATGAAGTGGGGAGGCGCCGGTAACCGGCCCTCCCCACTTCTCTTTTTGATGGAAGGATGAAGCATGGCGACCAAGTATATTTTCTTCACCGGTGGTGTGGTCAGTTCGGTGGGTAAAGGCGTGACGGCGGCGGCAATGGGGCGCGCCCTGAAAGAGCGCGGTTTTTCGGTGGCGGTACAAAAGCTGGACCCGTATATTAATGTCGATCCGGGGACAATGAGCCCTTACCAGCACGGCGAAGTGTATGTGCTGGATGACGGCGCCGAAACCGACCTGGATTTGGGCCATTATGAGCGTTTCATTGATGTGCGCCTTAACCGGGTCTGCAACATCACCACCGGTCAGGTGTATGCCGAGGTGATTTCCAAGGAGCGGCGCGGTGATTATCTGGGCGGCACCATCCAGGTCCTCCCGCATATCACCAACGAGATCAAACGGCGCATCGCCATGGTGACCAAGACCACCGGCGCGGAGATTGTGCTGGTGGAGGTGGGCGGTACGGTCGGCGACATCGAAAGCCTGCCCTTCCTGGAAGCCATTCGCCAGCTGCGCGGTGACTTGGGGCGTGAGAACACATTCTACATTCATGTCACCTGGCTGCCTTACATCGGCGCGACAGATGAGCTGAAGACCAAGCCCACCCAGCACTCAGTGCGCGAACTGCGCTCGATCGGTATCTCGCCGGATATGATCGTGGCGCGTTCCGACCATCCGGTGGATGAAGGACTGCGCGAGAAGATCGCCCTGTTCTGCGACGTCGAGCGGCGGGCCGTGGTCCCCATGGTGACATCGCAGATCCTGTACGAAATTCCACTATTGATTGAGCAGGCCGGGGTTGCCGATTACCTGGTGCAGCGCCTGGGGCTGACCCCGCGCTCCCAGCCGGACTGGACCGATTGGAAACACCTGGTGGATATGGTTCGCCAGCCCAAGCCAACGGTGACCATCGCGCTGGTGGGCAAGTATGTGGAGCTGCATGACGCTTATATGAGCGTGCGCGAGGCGCTGAAGCACGCTGCGCTCAAGCTGGGGGTCGAGCTTGACATCCGTTGGGTGCATTCGGCTGAGCTGGAAAAAGGCAAGGGATGGGACCAGGTGAAGGCAGCCGATGGTGTGCTGGTGCCGGGTGGTTTTGGCAGCCGCGGCATCGAAGGGAAAATCCAGGCCATTCAATACGCGCGCTCCGAAAAGGTGCCTTTCCTGGGATTGTGCCTGGGCATGCAGTTGATGGTGGTCGAGTTCGGGCGCTGGGTGTACGGTACGGATGAGGTCAACTCAACGGAATTTGACCGCTCCACCCTGCACCCGGTGATTGACCTGATGCCCGAACAGCACGGCATCACCGACATGGGCGGGACGATGCGCCTGGGATTGTACCCCTGCAAGCTGCAGCCCGGCAGCATCGCCGAGGCTTGCTATGGCGTGGAAGAGGTGCAGGAACGCCACCGCCACCGCTTTGAGTTCAACAATGCCTTCCGGGATGAATTTTATGCGCGCGGCATGCGCTTCTCCGGGCTGTCACCGGATGGGCGCCTGGTGGAAATTGCTGAGTTGGTGGACCATCCCTTCATGCTCGCCACGCAATTCCACCCGGAATTTTTGTCACGTCCCAACCGGCCGCACCCGCTTTTCCTGGGCTTCATCAAGGCTGCGGCTGAAAAGGCCGGCGTAATCTAAATTGGCCGCCTGTGAAAAAATCCACAATGTTTCGCCGGTCAGCGCAGCCGATTTTGAGCGAAGTGTATTATACTTAGGAGCGTTATACAGCCATTCAGCGGCATGTGTGCTGCTCTTCAAACCCATTCGAAAGGTGATAGAAACATGGATACTGTGATCGATTCAATTATGGGGACTCAGGTCCTTGACTCCCGCGGCAATCCGACCGTGGAAGTGGAAGTTGTGCTGGCTGATGGAAGCTGGGGCCGCGCTGCGGTTCCCTCTGGCGCTTCTACGGGCATTCACGAGGCTTTGGAACTGCGCGATGGGGACAAATCCCACTATCTGGGCAAGGGTGTGACCAAGGCTGTGGACCACGTCAACAATGACATCGCCGATGCGCTGGTGGGTTGGGACGCGGTGGAACAGAAAGCCATCGACTCCATGCTGCTCGAGCTGGACGGTACCCCCAACAAAGCCAACTTGGGCGCCAACGCCATCCTCGGCACCAGCCTGGCTGTAGCGAAAGCCGCTGCCAACGCCCTGGGCCTGCCCCTCTACCGCTACATCGGCGGCGTGTATGCCCACGTGCTGCCGGTCCCGATGATGAACATCCTCAACGGCGGCGCCCACACCGGTTGGCAGTCCACCGTCGCGCAGGAATTCATGGTCATGCCTTTTGGCGCTCCCTCCTTCGCGGAAGGTCTGCGCTGGGGCGCTGAGATCTATCACACCCTCAAGTCGGTGCTCAAATCCCGCGGTTATACCACCCTGGTGGGCGACGAGGGCGGTTACGCCCCGGCGCTGAAAGCCAACGTGGAAGCGGTGGAAGTCATCCTCGAGGCGATCACCAAAGCCGGTTACAAACCCGGCGAACAGGTTGCCATTGCGCTCGATCCGGCGGCTTCCGAGCTGTACGATGAAGAGACCAAGAAATACAACCTGCGCAAAGAAGGCAAGATGCTTTCCGGTGAGGAAATGGTGGCCTTCTGGAAGAACTGGGTTGACCAGTATCCGATCGTCTCCATCGAAGACGGCCTGGCTCAGGATGACTGGGACAGCTGGAAACTGATGGTCAAGACTCTGGGCGACCGCATCCAGATCGTCGGCGACGACCTGCTGGTGACCAACCCCGCCCGCGTCAAACGCGCCATCGGCGAGAATGCCGCCAACGCGCTGCTGGTCAAGCTGAACCAGATCGGTTCCCTGACCGAGACCATCGAAGCGGTTGAGATGTGCCAGCGGGCCGGTTGGCGCGCTGTGACCTCGCACCGCTCCGGCGAGACCGAAGATTCCACCATCGCTGACCTCTCGGTTGCGTTGAACATGGGCCAGATCAAGACCGGCGCTCCCGCCCGCTCTGACCGTGTGGCGAAATACAACCAGCTGCTGCGCATCGAAGCCGAGCTGGGCGAAACCGCCAAGTACGCCGGCTGGGACGCGCTGCGCGTAAAGCCCTCCTTCGCCAAGTAAGTCGTTTAATCATCAAAAACAGCCGGCAGGCTTGCCTCCGGCTGTTTTTGATTCCTGTTGAATTTATTGCGCCAGGAAGCGCTCGACTCTTTCCACCAATTCAGCAAAGCCTGGCCCATCCGGTTGGACGATCTGGTGCTCGCCGGGGATTTCCACATAGTCAACGTTAGGGCCGAGCCTCTTCACCAGCTGTTGGGTGCGCTCCGGGCGAATGATCGGATCCTGTTTGCCTTGAATCACCAACACGGGCATCCGGATCGAGGCAGCGGAATCGCGGGCCAGCCGCACAGCCAGGTTGACCTGCTCGAAGAGCAGCATTGGCAGGCGCTGGCGGCGGATGGAAGCCTGTACCTGGGGGTCATCAAATTGGACGTCCGGAGAGATTTGGCGGATGGGCTCGCGGAAAGTCTCGAGCGGGATGAACCGGCTGCCGAAAGGCGCAAAGGTGTGCGGCAGAAAGACACTCAGCGCGTTGCCCGCGAGGGTCACAGGCCAGGTCTCCTCCCAATACAATGGCGCCAGCAGGACCAGTTTGTCGGGGTTGGAAAGCGAGGCAGCCGTTACAGCCAGGCCACCCCCCAACGAAAACCCCAACAGCATCACCGGCAGCCCCTCGCTGCGCGCCTGGTGGACTTCATTGGCAACCGCCTGCGCCCAGGATTTGGCGCGGGTCTGGAATAGGGCAGGCAGGTCCGGGCCATGACCCTGCAGCAGC
>JACRAG010000591.1 GCA_016213455.1 Anaerolineae bacterium
GGTCCCGGTCAAAAACCGGCAGCGGATTGGGTGGGTCGATTTTCTTATAGGGATAAATTTCCCGGGTATGGCGCAGCACCTGAAAATGATGATGGATCTCCTGGCGATCCTGGCGGTCCAGTTCATCGCTCATGGATACCATGCGTAGATGACCATCCGGCAAGGCTTCAAAATTGACCACCCGCAGGTTCTCGGGGCGGGCCTCGCCGTCGTACGTCACCTGAACCACATCCGGATCCTGGCCCACTGTGAAAATGGCCCACACATTGGTGGAGACTTCGATGCCGTTGCGTGAATATCCGTTAATCCCGCGCACCATGCGGAACTGCCGGCGCAAATCAATCGCGGCGCGAATGCGTTCGCGCGAGCGCGTGTACACAATCCCCGGTCCCATCACCCGTGGCGACTCAGCCTTGTCAGCCAGCCCCAGCGACCAGAAAAAGCGGTGCATGGCGCTGTCATAACCGGAGCCGATCCCCGGCGGTGGCAGGCGTTCTTCCAGCACAATGGCTGAATTAAAATCCACCACGGCCACGCCCGGCCCATCCCGCACATCTTCGCGCGTGGAGAGCACTTTGCCGTCTTTGACAAATACAGCCGGCCCGTGCTGGCCAAAAATGTACACGACAAACTGGTATGCTGTGCGGAGATAATCAGCGAAGGACCCCGCAGGCAGCAGTGCCTGGAAACTCACCAGCACGATCCAGGCCAACGCAAAAAGCACAAACCATTGCAGGTTGTAGCCCAGATTCAATAGGGAGTCAAACCGTTCGGATGTAAAGCCATTCGGAATTTGCACAATCATCAAGAGGACGTCGCGCAGCTCTCCCCAAAAAGCGATGAGGAAAGCCAGGATGAAACCGGCAGCGATGCTGCCGAGGATCGTACGCCTGCGTCTGTTTGATTGCTCTTCAATGATGATTGGCATTTGTCAGGATAAATGTTCGATGAATTTTGTTCAGTATATACTTTCTGGGAATGGAATGTCAAGCAAAGCGGCTTTGCTTTCCGGCGCTTCTCCGAAACAATACAAAGCTCCGCCACGCGTTCGGACGGTCTCAACTCCTGGAGGACAGCCCTACCAGACCTGCCAGGATGGCTGCCCCCCCGGCAACAGCAGCCGGAATCCATTCACCAGCCAGGTAAAACTGCACCGCGCCCAGGAAGAGCGCCGCGAAAACCACCGCCGCGCCAATTTTCTTCACCGCCAGTTCCACGCGCGCCATGCTGCGTGCCACATCCGGGATTTGTACAGCCACCTTGCCCTGCTCGAGCCGGGTCAGCAAACTCTCACTCCGCCGCGGCAGACCCGAGACCACCCGCAGTGTATCTCCCAACTCCTTGACAAGGAATTCCAGTGGGCCACCCCGGTCCTGCTCCACCAGTTTCTGTGAGTAGGGCGCAATCGCGGACCAGATGTTAAATTCGGGATTCAAGCCGGAGCAAATACCCATCAGGATGCCAACACAACGGCCCAGGAGAATGAAATTTTCCGGGACCTGAAACGGCAGGTCAAACAACACCTCGGAAAACTCCTCGGCAAAGGCTACAATTTCCTCGCGCCCCATGCTGGCCAGTTCCGGCGTGGTCCGCCCCCAGAAACGGGAAAACGCTTCGGCGCTGGCCTTCTGGATCAAATCCACATCGGCGTTGGGCAACAGAATGTGCATTTGTTGATAAGCGCGCACCAGGCGCGCCGCATCCTGTGTGCCGATGGCGATAAACACCTCGCGCAGACCGGAAAGCGTACTTTCGGGCAGCCGGCCCACCATGCCAAAATCCACAAAAACCAGCTGCCAGGCGCCTTCGCCTTGCGGCACCACAAACAGGTTGCCCGGATGCGGGTCGGCATGAAAAAAACGGTCTTCAAAGATTTGTTTCAGATAGGTATCAAACAGGCGCGATGCGATCTCTGCGCGATTCAACCCGGCAGCTTCCAGTGCAGCGTAATCGCTGATCTTGACTGCCTGTACATCTTCCAGTGTCAGCACTCGCCGGGTGGTGTGGTTCCAGATCACCTGCGGCACTTTCACATCCGCACGTCCTTTGAAATTCTCAGCAAAGGTTTCGGCGTGTTTGCCTTCCAGCAGATAATCGATCTCTTCCCGCAGCGAAGCGCTGAACTCTTCCATCAGGCGCGGCACATCCACGCGCTTGCGGATCGGGCGATAGCGGTTGATCCAGCCGCTGACCACCTTGAGCGCTGACAGATCGACCTCGACGATGTTCTCAATGTCGGGGCGCTGCACCTTGACCACCACATCCGGACAATCCGGGCATTGCTCCCTGGATAGGCGGGCGCGGTGCACCTGCCCGATGGAGGCGGAAGCCAACGGCTGCGGATCGAAGTGTTCGAACAGGGTATCCAGCGACTGGCCAAATTCTATTTCGATCACCCGGCGGATATCTTCATAACCTTCCGGGCGCACCTCATCCTGCAAACCGGCCAGCTCATCGGTGATTTCTCGCGGCAGCACATCCAGCCGGGCTGATAGAAACTGCCCGACTTTTATCATCACCCCGCCCATTTGCACTGCCAATCCGCGGAAGGCGATGGCAATGCGGCGGTAACGCTGGTTGCGCCCCGGTTCTGACAGCCGGCGCAGCCCCAGGCTGGGCAGCAAAATATCCCAGAGTATGATGTTTGCCAGGATGCGGGCAAAGAACCAGAGAATGCGGCGATAACGTGTGCGATACATACGGGTATTATAAGCCCGGCCTTCTTGCGTTTATAATCATCAAGTGCTTGACAACCAGGTTTTCGATTTTGTCGTCATCGGCGGCGGTGCTGCTGGATTTTTCGGCGCGGCTGTCTTCGCGGCTGCCCGGCCCGGCAGCCGCTGCGTGATTCTGGAAGCCAGTGATCATCCACTCGCCAAGGTGCGCATATCTGGCGGCGGACGCTGCAATGTCACCCACGCCTGCTTCGAGCCAGCCGATCTGGTCAAGTTTTACCCGCGCGGATCGCGGGAATTGCTCGGTGCATTCAACCGCTTTCAACCACGCGACACCATGCGCTGGTTCGAGCAGCGCGGCGTACCGCTGAAAACCGAAGCTGACGGCCGCGTTTTCCCACAATCCGACTCCTCCCAATCCATTCTGGACTGCCTGAACAATGAAATCGACCGGCTGGGGGTCAGGCTGATCACCCGCAGCAAGGTCACCCACCTGGAACGCAGCGACACAGGCCAATTGATCGTGGAAATTAACCGCCAGGAGACCCTGCATACGCATGGGCTGCTGCTGGCTTGCGGAGGAACACCGGCGTCTTTTTCCCTGGCGCAGCAATTGGGCCACACCATCCAATCCCCCGTACCCTCCCTGTTCACCTTTTCCATCCGCGACCCGCGAATTGACGGTTTGCCCGGCGTCTCGGTGAGTCATGCCGCCCTCAGCCTGCCCGAAACCCGCCGCCAGGTTTCCGGGCCGGTCTTAATCACCCATTGGGGGCTTTCGGGACCGGGTGTGCTGCGCCTGTCAGCCTGGGGGGCGCGCGACCTGTTCGAGCGCCAGTACCGCACAGCCCTGCGCATCAACTGGCTGCCCGATTACAACCCGGAGTCAGCCGCCGCGCGGTTAGAGCAAATCCGCACCACCGAAGCCCGCCGGCAGGTCCAGGTTGCCTCGCCTTTTGCGCCGATCCCCCAGCGCCTGTGGCACAGGCTGGTTGCTGCTGCCGGCATTGCGGAAGGCACGCTGTGGGCCAACCTGCCGCGCCGACATCTGCTCAACCTGGCTGACCAATTGACCCGCGGGGAATTTCAAATCCAGGGCAAGGGTCAATTTAAGGATGAGTTTGTCACCTGCGGTGGCGTCAACCTGGCAGAAGTGGATTTCCGCAGCATGGAAAGCAAAGTCTGCCCGCGATTGTACCTGGCGGGCGAGATGCTGGATGTGGACGGGCTTACCGGCGGGTTCAACTTTCAAAATGCGTGGACCACCGCGTGGATCGCCGGGATATCGTATGCCAGGCGTCAGGAAGCCGTCAAGTAAACCGGGAAGGGATCGGATATGATACTTTCAACGGGCGACTTCACTTCTTCTTCTTTCTCCTCCATAATCAGGACCGGGCCGGCGTACCCGGTCCTGACCATTTAACCGGGTGGATTCCTAACAATTCGCTCGTCTTACCCTCCCGGGTTAAGCTATACTATTATTATCGAGATGATCCGGAGGCAGAAATGAACCCAAGCGACCAGCTCTTCCAGGCCATATTGCACGGCAGAACAGCCGATGTATCCCAACTCCTCGACCAACATGCCGAATTAATCAACATCAGTACCCCCTCCGGCGTGCCGGCGGTGCTCTTCGCCATGTACAACGACCAGCCGTTGATTGTGAAAACTTTCCTCGAGCACGGCGCCCAGGTGGATATTTTTACCGCGTCTGCCCTGGGAATCATGGGCAAGCTGCGCAACCTGCTTGAACAGCAGCCTGGTCTGGCAAATGCCCTTTCGGTTGACGGTTACACGCCACTAGGATTGGCGGCTTTCTTTGGCAGGGAGGATGCGGTTGATTTGTTGTTGAAATATAAAGCCGAAGTCAACATGCCCGCCATCAATCCGATGCGGGTCATGCCTTTGCATTCAGCCGCCGCCGGGCAGCATTTGAACATCGCCCGTCGTTTGCTGGAACATGGCGCGCAGGTCAATGCCAGTCAGGCGGGCGGCTTCACCGCACTGCATGCCGCAGCCCAGAACGGGCAGTTGGAAATGGTTAAGATCCTGTTGGAGTATGGCGCCGATCCCCACGCGCTGGCAGACGACGGATCAGATGCGCTCAAGTACGCGCAGCAAAGCGGTGAGGCCGGCGTGATCGCCGCGATCAAACGTGCGCTGGGCGCAGAATAACCCCCGAGCCGCCAGCCACCGGTGGGAAGATATCCACCTGGTCCTCAGGTGACAATCGCATATCCATGTTTTCCGGCAGGGTCAGGATATCCCGCCCATTGACAAACACATGCACATGCGGGAACAGGTCGTCGTTTTGATCCATCATGCGTGCTTGCAGGCCCGGATAGAGCGTAAACAGGCGATCCATCACCGTCCTGACGGTATCCGCTCCTTTCAAATCCATCAAAACAGTTTTGGCCCCCACCACCGTGCGTAAACTGGCAAAAAAGTTCACTTTCATGCGCCCCATTATACAACCCCACCCGCCTTTGATCGTAGATTGAAGTGATGGTCTCCTATTCCTATTTCCCTCTTGACTCTCCCCTGGCTGGATAGCTTATGCTGAGCCTGGAATCAACTACATGAAGGAGCGCACGCATGAACCACACGCAACAACTTGCGTATTATCTTGAACACGGACCAATGACCGACCCACGCGACCAGCGCGATTTGTTGGACGATCTCCCCCAGGACACACCAGCACTGGTCAGGGTAATCCAAGGCTTGCAGGTTCACCGTTTCTGGACCCGCGCATATGGGCTGGATCTGCCGGAAGAGCGCATGGACGCTGAAGTCAATCTGCGCCCTGCATATCGTAAACTGGCCCGCATCCAGGAACTGGACCCTGCGCCACTCCATCAATCCCGCCCGCCCGAACGCCGCCTGGTAGGCAACTGCCGCGACTTCTCGGTGCTGGCTGCCAGCTTTTTCCGGCATCGCGGTATTCCAACCCGGGTGCGCTGCGGATTCGGCACCTATTTCACCCCCGGTCACTTCGAAGACCACTGGGTGATCGAATATTGGTCGGCTCAATCAGCGCGCTGGGTCTGGCTCGATCCACAGCTGGACGACCTGATGATCAACGCGCTTAAGCTGCCCTTCGATGCGCAAGACATGCCGGATGGCGCATTTGTAACCGGCGGCAGCGCGTGGCAAATGATCCGCCGCGGGGAAGCAGATCCGGACTGCTTTGGCATTTTTGAATGGAAGGGATGGGACTTCGTCAAGGGCAACTTGCTGCGCGATCTGCTGGCGCTGGCAAAATTTGAGGTGCTGCCCTGGGATTTCTGGGGTGTACTGACGAAAACGACCGCCGAGATGAGCACAAGTGAGTTGGCCCGGCTGGACAGTTTTGCAGAGATCTGTGTAGCTGCCGACACCGAAAGGGCCATCGCCGTGGTGTCAAGTGAAGCGGATGTACCTGCGCCACTGGAATGGGCCGATTAATGGACAAAAAAAGAACACCGCGCGGTGTTCTTTTTTTGTCAGTCGGGTTACTTGAGTCCGCGGTAGAAATTTGCCAGAATATCCACCGTATCCTGCGGGCGCTCAAAATGCATCATGCCCAGGCTGGGCACCAGCCGGACAGCCTGCCAGGCTGGATTTCTCAAGAGTAAATCGGGCAGGCGGTTGAAGCCAGTGTAAATATCCCGGTCATAAATGGCCAGGGTGGGGGTTTTGAGGCGCGCATAGAGTACTTCAAATGCGTTACGCGCAAACAGCTTTCCGCTCAGGAAATACAACGGCGCATATTCCGCGCCGGGCTGGTGGGCCGTGGTATAGGCATATTCCACCAATCCACGCGGCACCGGGCCGATGAAGGATCGTTTCAAGAAGAATTCCACACTGGACTGGGTTGCGATGAAATCGAACAACGGTTTTGCCCACACAGGGAAACTGAGGAAAAGGTGAAGCCCATTGCTCAGTCCGTAGAGCTGCGCCAGGCGCGAACTGCTGCCCCGGATGGACTGGTTCAGGCCCGTGGGAGATAGGAACGCCAGCGAATGGAACAGCTCAGGGCGCTCCAATGCCGCCGCAGCCGCAAACTCACAACCCAGCGACAGGGCGATCACATCCACAGCCTCGCCGATTTCGGATGCAATGAACTCGCAGATCGCATTGGCGTACAGGGAAGACGAATAGATGCGATCCGAACGTTCAGAAAAACCAAACCCTGGCAGATCCAGCGCATACACCGGGCGCTTCCCGCGGTAGGCCTCGAACAATGGTCGAACCTCATAAGCGCTCGCTGCCGCATTCACGGAGTGAATCAGAACCAGCGGGCGATCGGTGCCACTGCGGTCCACGTAGTAGCTCAACCGCCCGGCGGTTTTTGAGTAAAGCGAAATCCGGTCAGCAGGTATGGCTTCAGGGAGAGGCATGCGATGGTTGATGCCGTAATGGCTGTATAAGATCCAACCTCCCGCGGCTGCCACCAGCAGCCCCCCCAACGAGACTCGATCACGACGAACCGGTAAATTCTTGTTTGTTTTCATACCATGCCTCCCGAAGCTTCTGTCACGACCATTCCATCCGTTTGTATATTTCCATTTCGCCCATCATCCACAACGCAGGATAGGCGCTTAGGATTGGGAAAGAAAAAATAACTGATGGATTCTTATTATACCCACATTGACTTCATTTCAACCGGCGCAAGAATGGCGCATGCAGCCAGGTGAAGATTGAACCAAGTAGAACCAGACCGGCAAACAGGGTGGCAGCCCATGGCGCGCCGATCACCGAAGCCAGGTTGCCCACCAGCAGTGCGCCAACTGGTTGCAGACCAAACAGCAGCAGCACAAACAAAGCCATCACGCGCCCACGCAATTCGTCTGGCGCTTCGGTCTGCAGCAGCGCATTGGTCACATTGCCCCACACCAGCATGCCCCAACCGACAAAAGCCAGCAAAAACAGCGTGCCGGGAATCCAGCGCAACTGCGCAAAGATTAACACCGCGACCGGCAGGACAAAGGTCGCAACCGACAGCATCCATCCCCGGCTGTTCTTCTGTCCCAGCGAAGCGATCATCAGCGCCCCCACCAGCGAGCCTACACCCCGCGCCGAAAGCAGCAAACCATTCAGTCGCACATCCCCGCCCAACACATCCACCGCCCAGGCTGGCATGAGGGTCATCAAGCTGAAACCAAACAGCGCAAAAACCGACAGGTTGATGAGCAGCGCGCGGATGTGTTGATTCTCCAGGCTGTAGCGAATTCCATCACGCAGATCCTGAAAGGCCGAGGACTTGACCACGCGCGGGATGAAGGGTGCAATCTTCATCCGCCAGAGGGCGAACAGCATGGCGACAAAAGCCAGACCATTGGCAGCAAAACACCAGCCCGGTCCCAGGGCTGCGTAGGCGATGCCGCCAACCGCCGGTCCTAGCACCGTCGCCAGGTGGAAGATGGTCGCGTTCAACGCAATGGCATTGCTCATATCCTCATGTCCGACCAGTTCCAAAACAAAACCATTGCGCGCCGGACCATCGAAAGCATTGACCGTGCCCGAGATCAACGCCATGACCAGGATGTGCCAGGGCTGCACCAGGTTCATAAAGATGAGCGCGGACAAAATCAAAGAGAGGGTCATCAAAACAGCGTTGGTGATCACCAGCAGGGTGCGCCGTGGGAAACGGTCAGCGATCACGCCGCCATACAGGGTAAAGAGCCAGATTGGCACCCCCCAGAAAAAACTCACCAATCCAAGATAGGTGGTGGATTGGGTGAGATCATAAATCAGGTATCCCTGGGCTGTATTTTGCATCCAGCCGCCGATGGCTGCGATGAAAGACCCGGCGGACCACAACCGGTAGTTGGCGTGCCGCATGGCGGCAAAGGTGTTGGTTGAAAGCGTTTGAAGACCGGCGCGTAGCGTGATGTTGCGGCGCAAAGTTTGATTCCTATTGACCAGCGAAGGTTATGACCACGATCAAGCCAAAATACGGCTGTGGCGGACTTAACGCTGAACCATCCGGATCGTCCGTATCATCGGGAAATTCAATTGGATTATACAGTCAAATGGGTTCAAAATCGGCGGTAACCCAAACCCCATTCGGTCAAAATTGCGACCGGCGCCCATTGTTCAGCTGCCCGCTTACTCGCCGTCACGATGCGATCTTCTTCGCGCGCCTGCGGTGTAATCAACAATTCAGGTCGCGGTCGGATTCCCACGCGCATCAAATCGAGGCGATCGGCATCCCAACAAACCCCAACGGTGATATCCTGGGCGCTCTCACCACCGGTGTGATCCTTTAAAGCATCGACCAGGAGGGCGAAGCCCGCATTGTCCAGACCAATCCAGTGAGGACGCAGCTGTTGGGCCAATGCCGCGGCGCGTGGACCATGTTGATGGTCACCCCATTCGTTAAACCGGCGGGCATCGTGAAGCAAGGCAAAGTATTCGATCACATCCTGCCGCGCCCCGGTCAATTCCGCCAGTTCGCGCGCATTGAACAACACCCGTGCCCAATGCAAGACGCCATGAATACCGGAAGGTTTGACGGGGAGTTGAGAAAGGATTAATTGCACCAATTCTGGCTTCATTATTTCAGATTATACGCTATACATCTGTAGACACAAATCCTCAAGGATTGTATAAAATTGATACATTGTTTATGCAACGGAAAGAAATAAATGAGCACACAACCTGAGACACAAAATCTGCACACGTTGGACGCCGAAACCGCATTGACGCGTCTTGGAAGCGCACCAACTGGTTTGAGTGAAACCGAGGTCGCTGCCCGTCTTGAAAAATTTGGCCCCAATGAACTGGCTGAAAAACAGGCCAAAAGCCCCCTTGCCATTCTGCTGGAGCAATTCACCAATCCACTGGTGTTGCTGCTGATTGGCGCCGGCACCATATCCATCGTCCTGGGCAAACCGATCGACTCTGCCGCGGTATTTGCCATCGTCATCATCAATGCCATCCTGGGTTTCGTCCAGGAATACCGTGCTGAACGCGCCATGGCTGCGTTGAAAAAACTGTCCAGCCCGGTTGTGCGCGTACGCCGGGATGGCAAGGTCGTAGAGATTGCCTCATCGGGATTGGTACCCGGAGATATTCTTCTCATCGAAGCTGGAAATGCCGTGCCTGCTGACGCGCGCGTGCTCGAAGCCGCCAATCTACGGGTTCAAGAGGCAGCCCTGACCGGTGAATCCTTGCCGGTTGATAAATCTCCACATGCCCTGCAGGGTGAGAATATTCCCATAGGCGACCGCGACAACATGCTCTTTATGGGTACGGCAGTTACCTTTGGACGCGGGGTGGCTGTGGTGACCGCCACCGGGCGCAACACCGAATTGGGGCGCATCGCCGACCTGATTCAAAATGTCAAGCAGGAAGCCACCCCGCTGCAGCGCCGCATGGCGCAGTTGGGACGGGGTCTCGCTTTCAGTGTGCTGGCGATCGTGCTGGTCACTTTCCTGGTGGGCTTGCTGCGTGGCGAAGAAGCCGTGCAAATGTTCACCGTCGCTGTGTCCATGGCTGTCGCCGCCGTGCCCGAAGGTCTCCCGGCTGTGGTCACCATTGTGTTGGCGCTGGGGGCGCAGCGCATGCTGCGCCGCAAAGCGCTAATTCGCAAGCTCCCTGCCGTAGAAACCCTGGGGTCTGTCACGGTGATCTGTTCGGATAAAACCGGAACACTCACCGAAAATCGCATGACAGTAACCGTACTGGATGTCGCCGACCACACCTTGCAGTTTGAAGAGGAAATCCGCCAGGGTCACCCCTTCATTCTAAATGCCGACCCACCTGTATCCACCAAATGGCCCGCGCATGCCCTGCTGCTTTCAGCCAGTGCGTTGTGCAATGACGCCGTTTTGCAGCACATGGGAGAAGGCAACAATGAGTACCGCGCCATTGGCGACCCCACCGAAGGCGCGCTGATCATTGCAGCCGCCCGTGTGGGCTTGATGAAAGAAAGCCTCGACCGGACCTTTACCCGGGTCGCCGAAGTACCCTTCTCCTCGGAACGTCGTCGCATGAGCACCCTGCATCATTGCGAATGCGCAGCCACTCCGGACATGAGCACGCTGGAAGGTCCCGCGTCGCATGTATTTGAAGATAATTCCCATGTCCTGTTTGTCAAAGGCGGGGTGGACAGCCTGATGGAAGTGTCAAACCGTGTCTGGCTGGATGGTCAAATCCTGCCGATGGATGACTCATGGCGTGAGCGAATCCAAGCGGCTAACAATCGTCTGGCCCAAAATGGCTTGCGTGTCCTGGGCATTGGTTACCGTCCCTATGAAATGGAGCCAGGCTCACAGCCAGTGATCAGCGAGAAGGATGAAAACGACCTGATCTTGATTGGTCTGATCGGCATGATGGACCCGCCGCGCGCTGAAGTGAAAGATGCCGTGCAAACCTGTCTCGATGCCGGCATTCGCCCGGTGATGATTACCGGGGACCACCCGCTGACTGCTTTGCAAATTGCCCGCATGTTAAAAATCGTCTCGGACCAGAATGCGCGCGTGGTCACCGGACAAGAATTGAGCCAGATGAGCCAAACGGAACTGGAAGAAACCGTCACCCAGGTCTCCGTGTATGCACGGGTTTCGCCCGAGAACAAACTGCAGATCGTTGACGCGCTGCAAAAACGCGGGCAC
>JACRAG010000583.1 GCA_016213455.1 Anaerolineae bacterium
AAACAAGTTTACCGCGGTACCGCCTGGCAAAATCTGTGAAGTTCGCCTCATCTGCAATAGAGAGCCGGCGGGATAATGGATCCCGCCGGCTGGTTCATGCTTCAATAGGGTTGGGTCAGCAATGTCCCATCTCAGTTGATCTTGAAACGGTCCACAATGTTGCGCAAATCTCTCGAAAGGTCGGCAAGAGCGCGCGCTTCCAGGCTGACTTGTTGGATTTGCGAGCACATTTCCTCCACCGAGGCAGACACTTCCTCGACCGCTGCGGCATTTTCCTCAGAAACGGATGCAATCGTCTCGATGGACAGGGTCACCTCGCCCGAGGAGGCATCCATTTCTTGCATTGCCCGCTGATTCTCCTGCGTGACAGCCGAAACCCGGTTGACCGCGTTGACCAGCTCCGCGGAAGATTGCCCCATCCGGTCGGATGCCAGCGCGGCTTGCTGCGCCTGCTGCGTCACCATTTCCACCGTATCCAGGATGGTCGCCAGGGCCTGCCCGGATGCGTTCGCCTGGTCCACACCATACTCGACCTGTTTGACCGTCACCTGCATGGTGGAGATGGCATCTCCAATGGTTTTCTGGATGCCGGTAATCAAGGCTGCAATCTCGCGCGTGGCGGACGCGGAGCGTTCAGCCAGCTTGCGCACCTCATCGGCAACCACGGCAAAGCCTTTGCCATTTTCACCGGCGCGAGCCGCTTCAATGGCTGCATTGAGCGCCAGCAGGTTGGTTTGTGAGGCAATATCCTGGATGGTTTCAACGATCATGCCGATCTGATCGGAACGGCTGCCCATCTCCTTGATTGCTGTCTGCGAGCGTTCCGCAGACTCACGGATGGATTGGATGCCTTGGATGGTCTGATCAACCATGACCTGCCCATCTTTGGCAGCCTGCGCAGCCTTTTGTGCCTGCTGCGTCACGGTCTGAGCATTACCGGTCACCTGGGCAATCGCACTGGACAAATGATCGGTCACGCCGCTGGCGCTGTCCGCGGCTTCCGCCTGATGCTGCGATCCATTGGAAACCGCCCGTATGGTCTGCGTCATGCGTTCGATCGTCCCCGCCGTACGCGAGACCGAGTCAGATTGTTGGTTGACCCCATGTGCAACCTGTTGGATGGTATCTGCGATTTGTGCGGTCGCTTCACCGGCAGATGTGGAAACCAACGCCAGATCACTGGAAGACTTGCCTAAATTCTCTGAGGCCATAGTGAGGTAGCCAATCTGGCTGCGCAGATCGGCCACCATGCGCAGGAAAGCGTTGCCTAACAAATCGCCTGTTGAAGCCGGGACGATGGCTGCGGTCAGATTTCCGTCGGCAATCTGGCGCGCCTCTTCCGCCATCCGCTGAAGATAGATGGTCAAATCACCAAATGCCCGGCTGATCTCACCCAGTTCATCGCCGCGCCGCTTCAAATTTCCAATCTGCTGCTCCTGGCTGTTGTTCAGGTTGATCTCACCCACGGCGAGCATCCGGGCGATCTGCGTGATCACACGGATCGGGCTGGCAATGCGGTTGGAGGTAAACCAGTTGACCACCGCGCCAAAGCCTGCCACCAGCAATCCGGAAATGACCATAATCCAGATCATGCGCGCCAGTGCGGTTTCCAGGTCATCAAAACGCGATTGAATTTCTATAATCGGGATGTTCGCCACAACCACCCAATCCCAGGCTTTGTAATAGGTGAATATAGCCATGTACTCCTGAGGCTCTTCACCCGGAAGAGCAGCCCAGGTATACTCAATTTCGGCGATTTCTCCTTCTTCCAAAGCTTTGGCCTGTTGGGCGATCTCCTGCAGAACGGGTTTCCCATCCCGGTCTGTTTGTTCCCACACATTTTGCCCGTCCGCCTTGCCGTCTTTGGAGAAGACATATTCTCCCTGTTGGGCGCCAGAACCTTTTACAATGTAAACAAATCCCCGCTCGCCAATCCTGGCATTCAACACCGAGCTGCGCAGTGACTCCACCGACTGCTGGCGCACGCCGACAAATATCACCGCAATCAATTTCTTATTGGCATCAAACACCGGCTGGTAGGCGGTCTGGTACCATTCGCCGACCACCAGCGCATTGCCGCGGTAGGTCTCACCGTTACGGACGGCAGCCACCACCTGGTTCGGGGTACCATCCGCATTGACGGCAGGGATAAAGGTGCCGATCGCGCGCTTACCTTCTACGGTGGGAACATTGGTTGCCACGCGCATCAAATCGCCTTGCTCACTCATCACCTGAAAGATGGTGGCGCGCACTTCCAGCAGCCGGTAGAGATCATCCACTACCGGCACGGTCGTCGTCATATCCGTGGTCATTCCCAACCACTGCGAGCCGAGCTGCAGCCCAGGCAGCGCCACCATTTGTACTTCTCCGGTAACCTGGTTTTTTGCCTGCCACTTCACGATGCTGGGGGTCTCACTCAACCCACCAGCGTTGGAGAGGTATTCGTTAAAAATCTGCAGCGCATGATCAATCTGGATAGCCAACAAATCATCCTGAGACTGGATCATATTGACCACGCCTGTCACACTATATTCAAGCTGACGGTCGATGGCAAGGTGCAGTTCGTCGCTCGCTTCCTGCTTGAAACTCCTGCTCTGGCTGACACCCACCACCACCAGAATCACCGCGGTGAGCACTACGCTTGCAACCCCCAGTAGAACCAATTGTAGCCGTATACTCATCTTATTCACACTACACATCCTTTAAGTAACACTACACAGAATAACAAGTAAACTCATTCACATCAGTATAAGGTTTACAAAAATCCTATACGTAAGAAAAGCATAAAGAGCTTGTAAATAATTTCACAAACTTCAATCGCCCCTCTTTCCTGGGTTTTCATCAAAGCCTTTACACAGCAAAATTAATCACACCATTTTTATCTTATTTGTGCTACAATTCACATACCAACTCGAGAAAACAGGAAGATAACCATGAACGTTGCCATGTGGATTAAAGCGCTGCGGATCATTCCGCGGATTGACC
>JACRAG010000584.1 GCA_016213455.1 Anaerolineae bacterium
TCAAGCCGTGTATTTGCCGTTGGAGTTCTGCACCACGCTCACGCCGGGCTGGTTCTGGAATGCAGGGCAGGGATACAGCCACCCTTCCGGGGTCGCCATTGCGGATTGGTATCAGAGTGCTCGCGCCGTGAAGGCCAACTTCCTGCTCAATATCGGTCCCAATATAGCCGGACAATTGCCCGAACATCACCTCCCCTTCTTGAAACAGGCCGCACGTTTGATCGAGCGTTCGTAAGGAAAGGGAGATGGCGTGGGCGCGATTGGTGGGTCAGGTCTGTGGGCTTGCCGGTCGGGTGGAGTGTTCCGGGAGGATGATGTCGGTGACCGATTGGATTAAATCCAACAAGTGGCTGGTGGTGAAACCGCCGTTGTGACTGATCTGGATGGTGTTGCTGGTGATGGTTTCGCCCAACGGGTCACGCGAAGAGATGACGATCACCGGGATGTCGCGGATGGCGGGGTCGTTGCGCTTGATCTCCAGTACCTGGAAACCGTTCATCACCGGCATGACCAGGTCCAACAGCACAATATCCACCGGGCGGCTGCGCATCACATCCAGCGCGCGCTTTCCATTGGGAACCTGGATAATCTGGTAGCCCTCTGGCGCTGATTCCAGCATGCGCGCGAATAAATGCAGTTCATCCTGCTCGTCATCCACGAGCAGGATGCGTTTTAAGGGGCTGGTCAGATTGAGCTGTTCCGGCAGGGATTCCAACACGGAAAGTAGCTTATCCCGGGCGATCGGTTTCATCAGGTATTGGATCACCCCCAACTGGATGGCTGCAGCCACCTCGCCAGGCAGCCAGCACGAAATGACGGGCGTGCCAATGGGCGCAATGGAAAGCACTTCAGCAGCCACATTCTCATTGGGCGGCGCATTGACCACGATGGCTTGCGCAGGCGAGCGGTTAAGCATCTGGTTGACTTCAGGAACGGTCGCTGCGGTGATGACCTCCGTATGGGTCAAATAGCGGCTGAGGATGCGCTGCAGGGATTGCTCCTGTTCGACCACCACCAGGCGGGGGATCAGAGGCGGTACGGCGGCTTTTGAAGGGCGGGTGCGCAGTGAGTAGCCGTATTCGTCACCCGGTATCAAGGTTCTCCGCACTGGTTGGCTGTTGGCGGGCAAGGCTTCGACCAGCGAGGGGGTCAGCGGCAAGGTGAAGAAAAATGTGGTGCCCTGCCCCGCTTCACTTTCCAACCCCATCTGTCCGTCGTGCATCTCGATAAACTGTTTGGATATGGTCAGGCCAAGTCCGCTGCCGCCGTACTGCCGCCGGATGGAGTTATCCAGCTGCTGGAAAGGCTCGAAGATGCGTTTTTGGTCTTCAGCCGGGATGCCGGGTCCGGTGTCGGTGATGCTCAGGCGGAGCTGGTCGTTCAAGGCTTCGCTTTTGATGGTCACGCCGCCCGTGCGGGTGAAGCGCCCGGCATTGCTCAGGATGTTGATGATCACCTGGCGGATGCGGGTCCGGTCGCAGTAAACCTGGGGCAGGTTTTCGTCGATATCCAATTTCAAGTAAAGCCCCTTGGTTTGGAAGAGAGATTCGACAATTCCAACCGATTCGCGCACCAGGTCGTTGATCTCGATCCATTCGCGGCTGAGGGTCATACGTCCACTTTCCACCTGGCTCAGATCGAGCACATCATTGACCAGGTTGAAGAGGTGTTTGCTGCTGCGCTGGATGGCGGTGATGTCGGTCATCAACGCCGCAGGCAGGTTGCCGCCATACAGACCGGGGGAGCGGGTGATCACCTCGGTGAAACCGATGATCATATTCAAAGGGGTGCGCAGCTCATGGCTGACGTTGGCGACAAATTCGGCTTTTGCCTGGCGGGCTTCTTCTGCGACGCGCTGCAGCGACTTGAGCCGGTCGGTCAGGCGAGCCAGTTCCTGGTAGGCTTTGGCGAGATCGTCCTGAGTCTGCTGCAGATCGAGACGCTGTTCACGCGCGTCTTCCAGTAAATTTCGGGCCTGCTTGTAGCTGTACAGCGCCCATGACGCTGTGGACATGAGATGGTTGGTGGTGATCCAGCCCAACAGCCCGCCAAACGCGCCAAAGAATGGGATCACGATGGTGTAGATTTGCGGTACAGACAGGCTGGTTGGGGATGCATACGCCCATAACACAATCCCGGTGATGGCGATTTCGGCGATGATGCCGGAACCCCAACCCAGGGAAATGGTGGAGATAAGGGGTAACAAGGCTGCCAGCAGTAAAATCGCCGGCTGCTGCATCAGGATCGCTGCGCTGACGATGGCTGCGGTCAGGCTTCCCAACCAGATGTAATGGGCCAGCAGGTAGCGTTCTTCCAACAGCCGGTACGCTGCGGCGAATGAAATGCCAAATATGGTGCTCAGGCCCAACAATTTCCCCATCAGCTCGGTGCTGGATGAACCGGAGATGACGATGGCTGTGAGGATGAAAAAAATCCCGGTAATGGCTACCAATGACCGGGATTTGGAAATGAGCAAATCATCCAGGGTTGAGCCAAGCTCTGGGCTGGCATTGGGAAGGTAAAGGTCGGAGGGTTTCATCGGGGGGACTCCGTTTTTGGCTCGACGCCATCACGATTCAATTGATCATCCAATGCCTGCAGGAAGTCCTGGGGCAGCACCGGTTTTTGCAGAAAACCGTCCGCGCCCAACGAAAGCGCCAGGGTGGCCTGCGGCAGAATGGAACAGATGAGGATGGCCGTATTCTGATATTGGCGATCCTGCCGCAAGCGGGTGAGCAGATCCCAGCCATCCAATCCCGGCATCATCACATCCATGAGAATGATGCGTGGATGGATCAAATCCAATTGTCTAAAGAAATCATGCGCTTCCGAGGTGCCCACCACGGAGTAGCGGGTTCCCTGGACATAGCGCTGGAACAGCTGGATCAGTTCGGCGTTGTCGTCGATCACCAGGATGGGAATTTGCGCAGAAACGGGAATGGTAAAAATGACTTCCAGGCGATGGCCCTCTTCCGTCAGGTGCAACGTCCCGCCGCTGCTCTCGACCAATTGGCGAGCCACGCCGATGCTGGGCTGGGTTGCCAGGGAAGGGGCAGACTCCATCTCATCGTCAATGCAAATGGCGATGCGCAAAGCCTGACCTGCAAGGCTGGGGGTAATCTGGAGCTGTGTCCGTTGGGCGAGTGGAATCATCAGGCTCAGGATGTTGAGCAATGAGTGGCGCAGTGTGTTTTGTGGAGCCAGCAGATCCGGCAGGGTGTCGTCGGGCAGGCAGGCGATCTTTACTTCGTGCGTTTGGATTAATGGGCGCAGCAAGTCTAATACAGAAACCAGCGTCGCTTTCCAGGGAGATGGCCGGTCTGCCGGCAGGGCGCTGACCCAGGAGGATTCGCCCGGTTGATCTTCTAAGGTTGAAAGCGCCGGGATTGGGGTATCATCGGGTACATCCGTTGTCGCCGTCAGTTGATTGGCACTTTCTTCCAGCCGGTAGGAAGTCCAAATATGTTGGGCCAGGGCTTCCAGCGCGGAGCGCTGGTCCCGGCTGAGCTGCCGGTCGCTGATGCCAAGCTGGTCGGCAACGGCCTGACGCTCGTAGCCGCGCACATAACGGAAGTAAAGCAGGTCGTGTAACAACCAGGCGCGTGACTGTGCCGGTTCGTTGTCGTTTGGCTGAATACTTTCGATGGCGTCAATCAAGATTTTTTGCAGTTTGAAGGAGGCATCCACGCGATTCGATACATCCAGCAAATTGGCAAGCGGACTGCGGCGAAGTTGGTCCGGGTCATACAGTACTCGTAATGCGCTGCGGATTAAAGAGACGAATTTCTCGTTGTCGATGTCCATTTTCTGGCTAAAACCTGGCGAAAAACCTGTTTAGGATGAACCGTCACCTCATTATACTAAAGGGCACTCATCGGATATGAAATCAAGCAAGCTTCCATGCCGGACAGACCGGTCATGGGCAGAAAATATAAACGGTTCCGCTTAAAAGGGTTCGCCGTCAGGGGTTCTGGCCAGATTATTCAGTTGTAGAAACGGAAACAGGTGAATGGAAACCAATCTTTCTTCGAGTCAACCCTATCAAGGCTCGGAAGTGACCAGCAAGTGGACGGTGATGGCGCGTAAGTTTCGGCGAAGCTGGCAATTGTATGCTTTATTGGCACTGCCGCTCATCTGGCTGGCGATTTTCCAATATTACCCGATGTACGGCGCACAAATTGCTTTCCGCAACTTTCTGCCGGGCGATAATATCTGGCAGGCGGATTGGGTGGGGTTGGAGAATTTCCGGCGATTCTTCCAGTCGATCATGTTTGGCCGTTTGATCAAAAACACGCTGGGTCTTTCCCTGTATTCGTTGGCGGTGGGTTTCCCGATCCCGATCATTTTTGCACTCAGCCTCAACCAGCTGCGCAACGGGCTGTTCAAGCAATCCGTGCAGATGGTCAGTTATGCACCGTACTTTATTTCCACCGTGGTGCTGGTCGGTATGCTGCTGCAGTTCCTTGATCTGCGGCACGGGCCGGTGAATTTGATCATCCAGGCGCTGGGAGGCACGCCCCTTCACTTCATGGGGGACGTGAAGATGTTCCAGTCCATCTATGTCTGGTCCGGGGTCTGGCAATACACAGGGTTTAACACCGTCATCTACCTGGCAGCGCTCTCCACCATCGATCCGGCGCTGCATGAAGCGGCGGTGGTGGATGGCGCGAATCGCCTGCAGCGTATCGTCAACATTGATTTGCCGGGCATCCTGCCCACTGCAGTCACGCTTTTGATCCTGAACATGGGCCAGGTGATCAACGTGGGTTTTGAGAAAGTCTTCCTGATGCAGAACCCGCTCAACACCTCGGTGTCGGAAGTGATCAGCACTTATGTTTACAAAGTTGGTTTGATCGGCGGAATCACGAATTATTCTTTCGCAGCCGCAATTGGCATCTTCAACTCAATTATTGGCCTGATCTTACTGGTGGCAGCCAACCAATTGATGAAGAAATTTACAGAGACTTCCCTTTGGTAAGCCCCAGCGAGGAATAATTGTATGTCCATTCTTGCCCGTCGGTCCCAACCCAAAACTCATATTCGTGAAACCGGTTTTGACCTGGCTTTCACCATCGTCAATAACACGCTGTTGGTACTTTTCTTTATCGCCGTGCTGTACCCGATGATTTATGTGGTCAGCGCTTCCTTCAGTGATCCCATCGCGGTCAGTTCAGGCAAAGTGGTTTTGTGGCCGGTCAATTTTACCGTCAAAGCCTATGTGAAAATTTTTGAATACTCGCGCATCTGGAGCGGGTATATGAATTCGATCTTCTACGCGGTGGTGGGCACGCTGGTGAATGTGGTCATGACCATTCTGGCGGCATACCCGCTTTCGCGTAAAGATCTGTTTGGCAAGAACACGATCATGTTCCTGTTTGTCTTCTCGATGATGTTCAGCGGTGGCCTGATCCCGTTCTACCTGGTTGTCAACCAGTTGGGCATGTACAACACACGCTGGGCGATGATCATCCCGCAGGCCCTCTCCGTCTGGAACATGATCATCACGATCACTTTCTTCCGCTCTTCTCTGCCGCCGGAGCTGCTGGAA
>JACRAG010000585.1 GCA_016213455.1 Anaerolineae bacterium
CATGACCTGTGAAGCCGTCTTGCGGATGATCTCCCTCGATCTGCCGGTGATCGCCGGGGCGGGTATCTACAGCCAGGAACAGGCCGAACTGCTGCTGCGCCTGGGAGCCAGCGCAGTCCAACTGGATGCGGTGCTGTGGCGCGGGGCTGTGCCAGGCACACTGGAGGATAACCCGCCGGATCAGGCTTCGAGCCAGATGGTCACCGGCCCGTCGTTGTGAATTTCCACCATCATTTCGGCCCCAAACACGCCCATCTGAGTTGGTACGCCTTGCCCGATCAGGAATTCAGCAAAGCGATCCACCAGCGGGCGGGCCAGATCCGGCGCAGCCGCGTCTGTGAAGCTGGGCCTACGGCCCTTGCGCGCATCGGCGTACAGGGTAAACTGCGAAACGACAATCGCCGCCCCGCCAATATCCAGAAGTGAGCGGTTCATCTTGCCTTGATCATCCTCAAAAATGCGCAGGTTGGCGGTTTTTTCAGCCAGGAAACGGGCTTTCTCGATATCGTCACCTTGCCCGACTCCGACCAGCAGCACCAATCCCTGAGCGATGCTGGCTACCACCTCGCCCGCCACCGTCACGCTGCCCTGTTTTACACGCTGCAATAAAACGCGCATGTGTACTTCCTCCCCGGCAAAGATACCGCGATTATATCAGCCCCCTACGGGATATAATAAGGTCAGACAATTAAACCAACAGGGCTTTCACAAAGTCAACCCCACCACTGACCCCGCCCCAAGACTGGGGCGGGGGAACGCCAAAAATTCTCCTTCACCGTTGACGGGGAAGGAGGCAAGGGGGATGGGGCAAAGGAGAGGATGTGTTTTTGTGAAACCCTGATTAAACCAACAGGAGCATTCATGGAACGTACTGTCCCCAGCGCGACCTCGGAAGAAATCCGCTTATACCGGGCTACCCTGTACTCACTGCTGCGCTCCAGCGCCGAAGTGAAGATCCGCACGCTGGAAGAAGTCCATGCCGGGATGAATTCCCTGCTGCATGCCGGCGCCCGCCTGAACACGCCGGATGTTTCTGCTTTCATCTACAGCCTGCTGCGCCTGCCCGACTGCGTGAACGATGCGCGCAGCATCGTTCTGGGCCAGAGCGAAGAGGTCTTCCGCCATCACGGCTATGCGAATATCGAGACCTGGCAGCCCGTTTCTGCCCGCGCCCGCCGCCGGCGCTGCTTTTTCGACGGTGAGACTGTCCTGGGCTGTTATATTGCCTCCCGCTCGGACATCGAAGACATCATCCCCGCGCTGACCGCTTATCAAATGGAATGGAACAAGTTCCACAACCTGCTCGTGGATGCCCCCCACCCTCTGCCCGAATCGTCCGCCGCGCTGGCGGATGTTTTGCAAATCACCCCCGAAGAGCTGGAACGCCTGCGCACCATCTGGGGTGGGCAATTTGACGCCATGCTCCAGCGCATGCGCAATCGCAAATTGAACCTGGCGGTGCGCCTGCTGGCAGGCTCGCTCATCTCCTATCAACGCGCCACGCATGCCTGGTGGGCCAACCTGGTCAACCAGGCGCCGCAGGTACAGGATCGCCCGGTCTATTTCATCTCCAGCAACACCCACAGCCTGCCCAATTTACTCACCGGTTATGCACTGCGCATGTCGGCAGAATTGGAAGCGTTCATCCAATCCAGCGCTAGCGCCGACATACGCGAAGAGTGGCAGCGCATCCAACAGCGGGATGTGCTCTCCAGCCGCGAGAATTTTCTCTACTACGCGTTGAAGAAATACCAGCAAGCCTGCGGCGGCGAAGCCTGCGCAGCCGACCAGGCCAATGATGAAATTCAGCACGGCATCACCCGCGTGCCCTCCGGTCATTCGTTTGAACTGGAAGCCCAGGTGATTGAGCTGAACCGGCTGGCCCCGGAATATCTCGATCCACGCCTGCGCAACGGCAAAGACTTATCTTTCCTGAAGCAGTCAGACGCCATCATCCTGAATATTGACTACCCGCTGGGCCAGGCAGCCTATAACCTGCTCTCCAAAATCGGCGAGCAGGCCAGCGCCGTGCTGGGGGTCTATATCATGGGCAAAGCCGCGACGCTCAATGCTGTGCGCGGTGATGTGATGATCCCCAACGTGGTGCAGGATGAGCACTCGCACAACACGTATTTGTTCCAGAACTGCTTCAGCGCCGCCGATGTATCGCCCTATCTGGTGTATGGCAACGTGCTGGATCATCAAAAAGCCGTGTGCGTCCTGGGTACCTTCCTTCAAAACGCCCAGATCATGGACATCTTCTTCCGCGAAGGGTATGCCGACATCGAAATGGAGGCTGGACCTTACCTCTCCGGGGTGTATGAACTGTCGCGCCCCAAGCGGCACCCCGTGGATGAAATTGTGCACCTCAACGATCTGCCGTTTGACATGGGCATCCTGCATTATGCCTCGGACACGCCCCTCAGTAAAGGACAGAACCTGGGCGCCGGCACCCTTTCCTATTACGGTATGGATTCGACCTATGCGACCGCGCTGGCGGTGCTGCGACGCATCATCGAATGTGAGCGCAGGCGGATCACCGGATAGCCCCTTTGTACCCGCTCCATTTGACCGGATGGATTCAATCCAATCAGCTTTCATGGATTACAACTGGCGGGCATCCATCTTTTCTACTATGACCAATGATTGAGCCCGCAGAAGATTAAAAAGAATGGCGTGCATCTCTTGTGAGAAAGATGTACGCCAAACAAAAAAGCGACCGGTTTCCCGGTCGCTCTTTTTTATACAATCTTAACAGTCGCGGCGCTGTCCGCCCCCGGAACCACCACGGCGATCGCCACCACCGAAGCCACCGGGGCCACGGCGAGGGCCACCGCTGCTGCCGCCACCGGGGCCACCAGGACCACGGCGCTCTTCGCGCGGGCGGGCTTCGTTAACTTTCAAAGGACGACCCTTGAAATCCTTGCCATTCAGGCCATTGATGGCCGCTTCGCCTTCTTCTTTGTTCGGCATTTCAATGAAGCCGAAACCGCGGGACTGACCAGTGAACTGATCTTTGATCACGGCGGCGGAAGTGACCTCGCCGAACGCAGCAAATGTCTTGCGCAGTTCGTCTTCATTGGTCGTGAAAGGCAGATTACCAACGTAGATATTCATCTTGACTCCTCAAACAAAAACTGACAAATACCCCATCGAACAGAACAAGCGTCTTCCGGCCATTGAATTGAGGTATCTGCCAGCCCGAGGGTCAAAACAAGTCGCCCGACCAAAACAAGGGGGGTTCGCACCGCAATCCGGCTAAACAAATCGCCGGACGGCAATACTGCAATCGCCAAATAGCCATAGTCTGTTAACGTGGGACCAACAAGTACATTCTACCATTACTTGTCGAAAAAGTAAACATAATTTGCAAAATTGGTTAGAACTGCTCGCAAAGTCAACGATTATGCCTGAATCCACCCCCGCGGATTTGCCGCAGCCCTTTCCGGAAAGAGGATAAAGGAATAATAAAACCGAGATTAAAGACCTTTGCGAACAGCCATGCAAAATCGGTTGCGTATCGAACCGAATTCAACTACACTTTGTTTATGCCAAAAGTTCCCTGGATCGCCATCGGAGTTGCTACAGCCCCCGGGCGCAAGCCCTTCACCTATGCTGCGCTCGATTCTGATCTGCGCCAGCTGGCAATAGGCGCTGGCTCGGCGGTGGATGTGCTTTCCTTTGCCCTTGGGCAAACCCGCGCGGTCCTGGCATTGAGCGCGCCGCTCCGACCCCACTTGGTGCATCGCGCCAACCCCGAGTCCGGACTGGTGAACCTGGGCAGCTACCTGCGCCAGATGGAACTGGAACTCACCCGGGAACCGGACCAGCTGCGTCCGCCCCCGGCGGGTTTGCCGTCCTGGCTGCACGCTGCCTATGGCCTCGCCGAACAACTGGAAAGCCTGGGGTATGTTCCCTACCCCCATGAATCCGCGGACCGCATCTGGCTGGAGACCCAGAGCCAGGCTGCGCTGCATTCCATGCTTGGTATTGAGCCTTTTGACGGCGCGAGCATCGAAGGCCGCATTCAACGCCAGCTGGTATTGCGAGACTTTGGGCTGGATCTGCCGGATGCGATGGATTTCTATGAAGAAATCACCCGCTACCGCTTGCTGCACGGCGTGCTGCATACGGAGATGGTTTTGCCGCTGGACGAATTGAATGCCCTGGCTGCCGCTTTGACCGCTCACCTGGCTGCCCACGAACCGGACCGGTTGACCGGGGTGGGCCATTCGGATGAAGGCTGCATTTACCTTCCCCAAAAGGAAATCGAAAAAGCGCGCTAACGCTACAACCAGTCCTGATATCCCAACATCAAACAAAAAAATCTGCCTGGAGATTATTCCCAGGCAGTCCTTGTTATCCCTAATGGTTCACTTCAAACCCGATTGCGGCGCGGGCCCTTTGCCTATCCACAAAGCCAGCAAGCCCCCGTCACCGGTGCGCATGGATGTTACCGTGACGGCATCACCTACGGTTGGCGGCATGTCAATCAAGGTGTCGTGGGTCACCAGCAAGGTGACGTCGTCCACACGCAAACTGGCGCCGTCAAATTCCTTCACCTCGCCGGTGATTTCATACAGCCGGGTGTCAATCCCTTCCAGGTACGCCTGCCCATCGGTGAGCAAATCGGCGACCACATACACAAACCGGCCGTTGTATTTCTCCAACAGGGCAATCCGGTCATCCGTGACAACCAGCGGAATTTCATCCACCATCCACCGGCCATCTTCGCTTTTCGTCAGGTGTCCGGTAAAGTGGACTTCCACTTCACTGTGACGCCCGATCAACCCTTCCACTTCCTGCCGGCGGCGCAGGTCATAACTGTCCTGCCAGGCCAGGCGCACCGAAGCTTTCACCGGCAGACTGAGCGTAAAGGTTTCTGCCGCGAGCTTCATCGGATAAAAGGGATCGCCAGGCAGCGCATTCAAAGACGACAGTCCTGTGACCCCAAGGGTCAGCACCACCACCAGGATGACTGCGGATACCGTCACCGTGCGGAAATTGCTTAACCAGGCAAACAGTGGATTTCGACGCGGCTCAAGGGCGCGGCGGCGCTGCGCCTCGACCAACAGGCGCTCACGGCTGCGCACCATGGCAGCAACCGGCACCGTGTCAGATCCGCGCGTCTGCCACACCGCCATCACCGACTCGAGAATCGGGCGCATATCCGCCGCCCATTCGGGGTTGCGCGCCAGCACCGCTTCAAGCGTTTCACCGGCTTGCAGGCGGGCCAGGGATTCATCCAATAAATGATTGAGTTCCTGATCCTTCATTCTTTCGCCCCTTGTTCCAAATACCGTCGCAGCGAGCCAAGCGCACGAAACTGCAGCGTTTTCACCGCGCCAATTGACTTCCCCATGATTTTCGCCGTCTCTTCGATGGAATAATCCATCGCGAAGCGCAGAGTGAGGACCTGCTGTTGATCTTCGGTCAACGCTGTGATCGCCACCCTCACGGCTGCGCTGCGCTCATTGAACTCAGCGATATGCTCGGGGGTTTCCCCAACCGGAATACTTTCGTGATCATCCAGTGTTTCCAGGGGTTTTCGGTATTTATTCCGCAGGGAGTCGTTGACCAGGTGGCTGGCGGTGCCAAACAACCAGGCGCGGATGTCGCGCACAGGCCGCAGGCGGTTATGCAGTGCATCCAACAGACGCAGAAATACTTCTCCGGCAACATCTTCCACCAACTGCTCATCATTTAATCGATAAGCGACATAACGGTAGATTGCCGGGTAATATTCCGTGTGAATCTGCGACAAAGCCGCCGGCTCCAGCGCTTGAGCGCGAGCCAGCAGATTGTCCGCAGTCGTTGGATGGATAGGTTCGAATGTCAACGGATAAGAAGTATACACCATCCTGACCCTGCGAAAAAAGATAATCAAAGTTCTGATTTAACAGTCGCCACAGGATGGGGAAAGTTACGAGACAGAAAACAAGAACCGCCGGGTCCGGCGGTTCTGTCCATTCATTGCAGTAATTCTTCCAACACCGTGCGCGCCACGGTAGCATCCGCCTTACCGCGCATCTTGCGCATCACCTGGCCGACAAACCAGCCCATCAAGGTCACCTTGCCGGCTTTATAGCTTTCCACTTCCTTGGGGCTCTCCGCCAGCACTTCCTGCACCACGGCGCGAATCGCCGAGTCGTCGCTGACTTTAGCCAGCCCTTCCGCTTCCACAATGCGCGCCGGGGCGTCGCCGCTATCCTGCACCCTGGTCAGCAGGGCTTTACCGGTGTTGATGTTGATTGCGTTCTGGTCCACCAGGCGAATAATCTCCGCCAGGTAAACGGGCGTGAGCTGCATGGTATCCGGCGAAAGATCGCGATCATTGATCATGCGCAGCACTTCGTTCATCAACCAGTTGGAGACCTTCTTGGGGTCGCCGGCGTAAGCCTTGACCGCAGCCTCGTAGTAGTCTGACAGTTTGCGCTCGGAGGTGAGAATCTCCGCATCATATTCCGGCAGGCCGTACTGGGTCACAAAGCGTTCGCGCCGCGCCATGGGCAGCTCGGGGAAATCCGCCAGGATGGCAGCTCTCCAGGCGTCGTCCAGGCGCACGGGCAGCAGGTCGGGTTCGCGGAAGTAGCGGTAATCCGCCTCAGTCTCTTTGGAACGCATCTTCTTCAGCGTACCGGAGTCCTCATCCCATTCCAGCGTCCAGGCCGCGATGCGGCGACCAGCTTCCACCTCGCGGATCTGGCGGGCAATCTCGGTCTGGATGGCGTTGCGCACCGCATCGATCGAGTTGACATTCTTTATCTCGGTCTTGGGGTTGAGGTGCGTCTCACCTTTCAAGCGGATTGAGACGTTCGCATCACAGCGCAGGTGCGCCTTTTCCATGTCGGCTTCCGACACACCCAGCCAGCGCAGCAGCTGGCGCAGTCGAATCAAGTACTGCGCGGCTTCGTCTGCGCTGCGCAGGTCAGGACCGGTGACCATTTCGATCAGCGGGACGCCGCAGCGGTTGAAGTCGATCAGGCGCACCCCGGCTTCATTGCGCGTCTTGCCGGCATCTTCTTCCAGGTGCAGCTTGTGAATGGTCACCCGCCGGGTATAACCCTCCGGCATGGCGAGATCCATCCAACCGCCGAACGCCAGCGACATATCGTACTGGGAGATCTGGTATCCCTTGGGCAGGTCCGGGTAGAAGTAATTTTTGCGGTCAAAAAAGGAGAGCGGGCGCAATTCGGCGTGCATGGCCTGGGCCAGCAGCACGCCTTTTTCAACCACGGCTTTGTTCAGCACCGGAAGTACGCCCGGCATGCCGGTGCAAACCGGGCAGATGTTGGTATTGGGGGGATCAAACCAGGAATCAGCTTTGCAGGAGCAAAATATTTTGGTGGTTGTGTTGAGCTGAATGTGAGTCTCCAGCCCGATGACGGCTTCGTATTCGCTCATGGCTTTTCCTCGATCAGTTACGCAGGAGGATGACGACCCAATCGTTGATTTTTCGCAGTTCTACAAAGGTCAGCCCTTTGGCTGCCGCCGCGTCGATGACGCCCTGTGCCTGGTCTTCGAGTATACCAGAAAGCACCATTTCGCCGCCGGGCAAACACAGCTCCGCCAGGCCCGCATCGAACAGGCGAATGATCACCGGCGCGAGAATGTTGGCCACCACCAGCGGCGCCTGGCGAATACTGAACTGCCCCGCCAGCACCTCTGACACGGAGCCCAGGCCCACTTCCAGGCGATCCAGGACCTCATTGGCAGCCGCGTTTTCTTTGGTCGAAATGACCGCCGCATTGTCGAGATGCACGCCCAGGGCTTGTCCCGCGTCCAGCTTCAATGCGCCAATGGATAGAATGCCGGAGCCGATGCCGATGTCAATCTCGGAGATACCCGGTTTCACCACCGTTTC